>JAJYAB010000068.1 GCA_021779775.1 Actinomycetes bacterium | reverse complement strand
CAAGACCGCCCTCGTCGCGCACCACCTGCTGTCCTGCACGGCCCATCCAACCAAACTACACCCCTGCAACCTTACGTTGAAGGTATTGGGGTCGACCCTCATGGCCAACCATAGCGTCAAAACGCTCAACAATCCTCGCCATCAGAACATCATCATCGCGGACAAATGCAGTGAACTGTGACTCTGGGGACAACTCTACTGGACACCCTCCAATCGCCAGTACGTCCTCGATGCAATGAACAAATTCGTCGAGCCCAAACAAGGCTGGCCGGTTTCCGTGGCGAAGGCCAGAGATCGCTATTTCCCACGACACTGAATCTTGACCTGAGCAGTTCGATTAGCGGCCACAGATGCTCGAACTGGATTGCGGGGCTCGCCCGTCACCATACCCTCGAGCACGTACGTCCCCGGAGCAATCTGCACGTCATACGTTCGACGTTCTTCAATGTTCACCACGCGAAGCAGTGACCCGTTGGTACCTACAATCCTAACGGTTCCATTAGCAAACGGCGTTCCCACAGATTGCCCAGCTCCTTCCAGCTGAATCGCGAGCGTCCCATTCCTATGCTCAATTAGGCAGCGGCGTCGGCAACTTGCTGAGCTTCGGCGACCGTGAGCGCACTCCCAGCGACGCTAACTTCGTACCACATCGCCCCCTGAACCCACTGAAATTGGATTTCATCGAGACCTCCATTGGCGGCGCTTTGAATGTCCACAGCAGTGCCACCACGGATCTGCGCATTTGCAATTGGAGTTCGGCCTGGTTCTGGATTTTGCGTGAAATTCGGATCCGCCATCGCTGCTTGCGCCAGAGCGGGGCTTGAGAACTCTATCACGCGAACGCTAACTTCGCACGGCCCTGGATTCGAAGCAGCGAAACTTACTGGCACGGGTAGAGGTAGGCCTTTGCCAACGGGACTGAACTCAACGGGACCGAACTGTTGAATTGCCGCGCTCGAGACAAATATCTGACTTAGGCTGCCTGTCGGTGCAGCCGCTTGAGGAAGCCCGATTGATGTTTCTTCATCAAATGATCCGGATGATGATATTCCTTCATGGAATGTCAGCGGTGTAGAACCTGATTCCACCAAAGTCATGCCCGAAAGGCTGCTGATGCCAGCACTATTACCTAACGTTGGCGATAACGTTCGCGAACCCGCAGCTGTGGTGGGCGATGCACTGCCCGCTTGGATAAAGAATGCTACCGATCCGCCAACTAGCACGGTCATCGCAGCGACTGCGACGACTATTCGTCGTGAAAAACGATGCATTGCCGTCTTCTGGTCTTCTGTCGTATACCCCTCCATGTTCATCAATCCTTTCGAAGCTCATTTCGAGGAACGTCTACCACTTCACGTATTTCCATAATCTTTGAAACCCGTTCCAGACAGTGGAGCGGTAATGAATGGGCTATCATTGCAATACGACTGGTTAACCCAATTCTTCCAGTCAGATTGACCGCCGCCGACCGCAAGGATTTGCTCATTAGTGAATGAGCCAGCCATCGCATCGCCACTGAACCGCGCCTCGCCTACTCCAATGGCTTGGCCTCCGCCTTGATAGCCTCCGGTACCAATGCTCCCGCCCCATATTTGGCTGCCGCTTGCGTTACGGACTGAGTAATAGTCCGTAGCACCGCTCCACCAGGTGGCGTACGAGTCGTTGGAATTCGTGCCAACATCAATCCCGTCTTGCTCGCTTGGACCATTTAGAGTTGCATAGGCATGGGGATCGGTTACGTACAGATCTACCTGTTTTCCCCACCCTTGATACCAGCCCACTTCCAATCCTTGGTTGTTAGGCGCGTCAACATGATATGCTTGGTCTATGAAATTGTAGTTTGAATCCCATGTTGGCACTGAGTATGTTTGGATGTTACCGCTTTCACCAAAGAAGTTGCTCCCATCGGTTTCGATAGACCCTGCATAGACATTGGGTCCCCATGGACAGGCGGGATATGAAGCGAATGCGGGTGATGGCTTCAGAACAACAGCTCCTAGCCCGCCAGTGGTTGCGACTCCCACAAGTAGACTCTTAAGGGTGCGCATCTGGCGGGAGCTGAGAGAGGATGCGGAACGCTGCATAGGCAGTATTTTAGCATCGACCGGAGCGCGTGTAAATCCCCTCGTATTGACTAAGGGGGGGGGGGGTAACTATCCGCGATTTGGCCAGCGTGTCGGGATAACCTTGGCATGTGGAGCTGAGCGAGGAAGGCCTGGAGGGTTTCTTCTCGTTCATGTCGCCGCTTCTCGACGAGCGCCAGCGCCGGCTGATGGCCGGCGCGATGGCATGAGCCCTTGGACGCGGTGGGCAAGCAGCTGTGGTGCGGACGTCGAAGATGAGCTCGCGCACGGTGTTCGACGGCACCAGGGAAGTGGACGCCGGGCCGACCCTCTGATCGGGTGCGCCGGGAGGGCGGCGGCCGGCCCCGGCCGATCGACACCGACCCCGACCTGCTCACCAACCTCGACGACCTGGTCTCCCCCGAAGCTCGCGGCGACCCCATGTCGACGCTGCGCTGGACACTCAAGTCCACCCGCCAGCTGGCCAAGGCGTTGACCGACATGGGCCACCAGGTTTCCTCGTGGACCGTTGGGCAGCTGCTCCACCAGATGGGCTATTCGCTCCAGGCGACAGCCAAGACCGTCGAAGGCACCCAGCATCCCGGCCGTGACGCCCAGTTCCGACACATCGATCAAGAGGCCACCGCCCGTCTCAAGGCAAACGAGCCGGTCATCTCCGTCGACGCGAAGAAGAAGGAGCTCGTGGTGGGCAAGAAGGCCAACGCTGGCCGGGAGTGGCAACCCACGGGCACCCCCGAGCGCGTCGACGTCCACGACTTCCCTGACCCAGAGGTTCCAAAGGCAGTCCCCTACGGGGTTTACGACATAGGCGCTGACGATGGCTGGATGGAGGTGGGCTCGGACCGCGACACTACACACCCGCCCAGCTCGCCGCCGAGCATGGCACGTCGACCCGAACCGTCTACGCGCCCTGAACGAGCCACCAGCCCGCTGGCACCGGTGGGCGGGATCAGCCCGGCCAGTGGGGGGAGCGCTCAGCCAGTCGTGCGATGACCGCGTCAACGACCTCGCTCGTCGAGGCGCCACCCCCCAGATCGAATGTGCGGATGCCCTCGGCAGCGACGCCGAGCGTTGCTGCACGGATGGCACGGGCCGCTGGCTCGAGGCCCGGTTCCCCGCGCCCGGCCGCGTGGTCGAGCACCGCAGCGCAGGCGAGGAGCATCGCCATCGGGTTGGCGACGTTCTTCCCGGCGAGCGACGGAGCCGTTCCATGGGGCGCCTCGGCCATCGCCACGGTCGGCACCAGATCGTCGTCGAATGCCAGCAGCACCGACTCGGCCCCCGCTATCGACCCGAAGAGCGCGAGGACGAGGTCAGAGAGACAGTCGCCGTCCCGATTCAGTGCCGGGATCACCAGGGCACCGTCGTCCGAGGCCGTGAGGAGCCCGGCGTAGGCGGCGTCGATGAGCGCCGGGCGGTACGTCACGTCGGGGTGACGGGTCGCCGCAGCGTCCATCTCCTCCTTCAGCAGCCCCTCGTAGAGCGCCGAGACGGTCCACTTCGGGCCGCCGTACACGGCTCCCGCCATCGAGGCGGCGGTGAGGAAGGAGTACTCGGCGACGGCGCGACAGCTTGCCCGGGTGATCCGCTCGGTCCGACAGGCCGACTCGTCGGATCCGCCCGGCGTGCCGGAGCGGGATTCTTCTGCGCCGTACGCGTCGCCGACAGCCATGCGCACGACGGCGATCGGGTGCACGACCGGAGCGAGCGGGGCAACGCCGGGGATACGCCGCCCGGTGCGGAGGATGACCGAGCCACGTACACCTTCGCGCAGGATGCGGTTCGGCGAGCCCACGTCCCCGGCACCCTCGGGCGTGATCGTGGCCGCCTTCAGGCCCAGCCCCGCGCTCCGCATCGCCTCGGCGGCCTCGTGGACGACGGCGTTGCGCGTACGGCGCCGGTTGGCGAGCGAGAGATCGAACCGCCGGAGCTCGATCGAGACGCCGAGCACCTGCGGATCGAGGACACGAAGCGCCTGGTCCAACAGTTCCTGCCCCGTCTCGTCGCCCTCGCAGACGATCAGCTCGGTCACCGCAGCCATCAGTTCCTCCCGGTCATCAGGATGCCATCAGTTGACATCGTCGACATCAGTCTGGCGCCAGTGACCTCACCCAGCACAAACCGCGCTGCGTGGATGGTGCTCCGCCCAAGTACCACGGTGCTCCGCCCAAGTACCGTGGACAGCTTCTCCACCAAGTACGGAGACAGCGCTTCTCGGGAGACAGCGCTTCTCGGGAGACAGCGCTTCTCGCGCCGGTGGACCGCCGTCCCATGCGGCACCAGAGACGGGTGCCGGTCAGGTGCGTGGCGGCTCTTCGTGCTCGCCGGCGGGCTTGTCGACCGTGAGCCCGGCCGGGCCGAGCACCTTGGCCAACAGTTCCCACAGCCGTTGGGATACGGCCGAAGGCTCCGGGAGCGCGCTCTTCAGCCGCACCAACGGCCCGCCAGACAGCGCGAAGGCGAGCCGTACCAGGCCGAGGTGCTGGTACAGGTGGACCGGACCCGCCAGCTCGGCCGCCATGAACACCTGAAGCCTGCTGTCGGCCTGCCCGAAGTCGTCCACGGTCCATGTGGCGAGGCGGTCCTCGACGTGGCGCGCCTCGTCTGCCAGGTCGACGTTCGCGTGGGCGGTTCGCCCTGCCTTGTAGAGCCAGCGGGCAACAGCGACCTGGGGGAGGATGATGTGGAGCCCGTAGAGCGGCACGGCCGACATCGGCCAGTCGCCTGTCGGTCGGATGGCGATGGCGTCGCCGAACAGGTACAGCAACGCCGCCGCCTCCCTCGGACCATGGATGCCCTCGGCAGGAATGAGCAACCGCATGCCCAACACGTGGCCCACGAGTGCCCGCCGGCCCTGCAGTGGCGTCTCGACGACCTCGAGACGCAGTGCCTCGGCCGCCTCTCCCATCTTGCCCGCCGCCTTCGCACCGACGGCGCCTCCCTGCCGCACCCCCGAGCGGAGCTCGGCGAGGATGCGCTTGGGCAGGGGTCCGTAGGTGGCCTCGTGCTCGGCGATGAGCACTTCCTGCTGCTCCGCCGACGCCCGCGTGCCTGATCCACCCATGCTCGGCGCGCCGGCCACGTCGGAGCGGTCCTGAGCCACGCGGGAAGCCTACGCGTTGCGACCGGCGACAGAAGCCCTGCCACAGCGCTTACATGTTGCCGCTTGACGCGAGCCTGCACCCCGGCTGACCCCCACCGCCCTCCCCCACCGCCCTCCCCCACCGGCCGCCCCTACCGCAGTGCCACCTGCCCGGGGACGAGTGGTACGGGCAGCGCCGACTCCCCCATCAGGTACCGGTCGACGGACGCGGCGCACGACCGCCCTTCGGCGATGGCCCACACGATGAGGCTCTGCCCCCGGGTCATGTCGCCGCACACGAACACGCCCGGGCGGCTGGTGGCCCAGTCCCCGTCGCAGGCCACGCTGCCCCGGCTGTCGAGCTCCAGTCCCAGCTCGGCCACCACGCCGTGGCGCTCGGCGCCGGCGAACCCCATGGCGAGCAGCACCAGATCGCATGGCAGCTCGAATTCCGAGCCCTCCACCGGCGCGAGCACCGGCCGGCCGCCGACCGTCGTCATCTCCACCCGATGGCCGCGCAGGGCGGCGACGCGACCGTTCCCGTCGTCGACGAGCTCGGTGGTGGTCACCGAGTAGCACCGGTCACCGCCCTCTTCGTGGGCCGACGACGTCCTCAGGACGAACGGCCAGGTCGGCCACGGGTTTTCCGGCATCCGGACGCCGGGGGGCTCGGGCATGATCTCGAGCTGGTGGACCGACACGGCACCCTGGCGGTGGGCCGTGCCGAGGCAGTCGGCGCCCGTGTCGCCGCCACCGATGATCACCACTCGCCTGCCCGCCGCGCTGACCGGCGACTCGAGCAGCGCGCCTTCCTGCACCAGGTTGGACGGCTTCAGGTACTCCATCGCCAGGTGGACGCCGCCGAGCTGGCGCCCCTGCACCCCGAGGTCGCGCGGCAGCGTGGCGCCGCCAGCCAGGACGACGGCGTCGTGCTCGGCGACCAGGTCGGCGGCCTCCACCACGATGACGTCGGGCGCCGACGCCGCCCCGACGCCGCGGCGCCGACCAGGCTCGTCGGGGTTGGCTGGGGCCCCCGGCGGGGGCGCGCCATCTGGGCCCCCCGGCGGGGGCGATCCCACGGCGACCCCGCACCGCAGCTCGACCCCTTCGGCCCGCAGCTGGCCGAGGCGGCGGTCGAGGACCGCCTTCTCCATCTTGAACTCGGGGATGCCGTAGCGCAGCAGCCCGCCGGGCTTCTCCGCCCGCTCGTAGACGACGACCCGGTGCCCGGCACGGGCCAGCTGCTGGGCGGCAGCCAGACCGGCCGGACCGGACCCGACGACCGCCACCGACCGGCCAGTCCGCACCGTCGGCACCTGCGGGGTGACCCACCCTTCGGACCATGCCCGCTCGGCGATCTCGTACTCGATCCGCTCGATCGCCACCGGATCGGCGTTGATGCCGAGCACGCAGGCCCCTTCACACGGCGCCGGGCACAGGCGGCCGGTCACCTCGGGAAAATTGTTGGTGGCGTGCAGCCGCTCGATGGCGTCGTACCAGTCGCCGCGGTACACCAGGTCGTTCCACTCGGGGATGAGGTTGCCGAGCGGGCAGCCCTCGTGGCAGAAAGGGATCCCGCAGTCCATGCAACGTGCGCCCTGGCGGCTGGTCTCCTCCTCGGGGAACGGCTCGTACACCTCGCGCCAGTCGCGCAGGCGCACGGGCACCGGGCGGCGGGCCGGCAGTGCCCGGTCGAACTCGAGGAAACCGGTCGGTTTGCCCACGGTGCCGTCCTCCCCGGTCAGCCGTGCGACGCGGCCATGACCGCCTCGTCTACGGACATGCCCGCGTCGACCGCCCGGCGGGTCGCTTCAAGGACCCGCCGGTAGTCCCGCGGCATCACCTTCACGAAGTCGGCCAGCGCCTCGCCCCACCGCCCGAGCAGGCGGGCGGCCACCGTCGAGCCGGTCTCGTCGCCGTGGCGGGCCACCACGCCGGCCAGCCACCGCCGGTCGTCCTCGTCGAGCGGCTCGAGCTCCACCATCTCCGGGTTCACGTTGGCCGCCAGGGTGCCCGCCGGGTCGTGCACGTAGGCCATGCCGCCGGACATGCCGGCCCCGAAGTTCCGGCCTGTCGGCCCGAGCACCACCACCCGGCCGCCGGTCATGTACTCACACCCATGGTCGCCGATGCCTTCGACGACAGCGACGGCACCCGAGTTGCGGACGCAGAACCGCTCCCCCACCTGGCCGCGGATGAGCACCTCGCCGCCGGTCGCCCCGTAGAGGATGACGTTTCCGGCGATGACCTGCTCTTCGGCGGCGAAGGGCGACCCGTCGGGCGGACGCACCACCACCCGGCCGCCGGACAGGCCCTTGGCGAGGTAGTCGTTGGCATCCCCGACCAGGCGCAGGGTCATGCCGCGGGGTACGAAGGCGCCGAAGCTCTGGCCGGCGGAGCCCCGGAACGTCAGGTCGATGGTGCCGTCGGGAAGGCCGCCCCCCCCGTGGCGCCGGGTGACCTCGGAGCCGAGCAGGGTGCCCACGGTGCGGTCGACGTTGCGGATCGCCAGGTCGAGCGAGACCGGCCGGCCCGACTCGATAGCCGGCCGGCAGG
The DNA here is from genome assembly GCA_021779775.1 of Actinomycetes bacterium. Lineage (GTDB taxonomy): Bacteria > Actinomycetota > Acidimicrobiia > Acidimicrobiales > UBA8190 > JAJYAB01. The sequence goes on along the minus strand of JAJYAB010000068.1, from coordinate 639 downwards.
CTTCCATGAACTGGTGGTCGAGCGCCCGGTCGAGACCGTGGTCCTGGGGTTGGCGCCAGCGGCGATCGGTCGGCGGCCCGGCGAGCGGCTCGGCCAGCACGGGGGCGAGGTCCAGCCCCTTCGCCTTGTAATGGTCGACGGCAGCGACGGGATCGAGCAGATCGACCCGGCCGACGGCGTCTTCCAGCGATCGCAGCCCAAGGGCCGCCAGGTGCTCGCGGACCTCCTGCGCCACGAAGGTGAAGAAGTGCTCGACGAATTCCGGGGTGCCGCTGAACCGCTTGCGCAGCTCGGGGTTCTGGGTGGCGATGCCGACCGGGCAGGTGTCGAGGTGGCAGACCCGCATCATGATGCATCCCGACACGACCAGCGGCGCCGTGGCGAACCCGAACTCCTCGGCGCCGAGCAGGGCAGCCACCACCACGTCGCGCCCGGTCTTCATCTGGCCGTCGACCTGGACGACGATCCGGTCGCGCAGGCCGTTGAGCACCAGCGTCTGCTGCGTCTCGGCCAGGCCCAGCTCCCACGGGATGCCGGCGTGCTTGAGCGAGGTCAGCGGGCTGGCGCCCGTGCCGCCGTCGTGACCGGAGATGAGGACCACGTCGGACTTGGCCTTGGCCACACCGGCGGCCACTGTTC
>JAJYAB010000067.1 GCA_021779775.1 Actinomycetes bacterium | reverse complement strand
TCGACCAGGTACGCAACACCTTGGAGGCGATGGCCGAGGTGGGCGAGGTGGCCGGGTCGGGTGGGGGGGGCGCCGTACAGGGAGATGCCTTACGCCTGCCGTTCCCCGACGGGACGTTCGACCGGGTGATCGCCGCCGAGGTGCTCGAGCACATACCGGACGACGGCGACGCCATGGCCGAGCTGGCCCGGGTCCTGCGCGGCGGGGGGACCATGGCCGTGACGGTGCCGCGCTTCGGCCCGGAGGCGGTGAACTGGGCGCTGTCGAACGACTACCACGATGTTCCGGGCGGCCACGTGCGGATCTACCGTCGCTCCACCTTGCTCGGGCGGCTCCGGCGTGCCGGCCTGCAGCACGAGGGCAGCCACCATGCGCACGCGCTGCATTCGCCCTATTGGTGGCTGAAGTGCCTGGTCGGCGTCCGCCGCGACCGGCATCCGGCGGTGCGTGCCTATCACCGCCTGCTGGTGTGGGACATCACGTCTGGGCCCTGGGTGACCCGGACCGCCGAGCGGATCTTGAACCCGGTGCTCGGAAAGAGCCTCGTCGTCTATCTGAGGAAGCCGGCATGACCACCACCGGGGCAGCCCGTGCGCAGGCTGTCCGCCACGCGGCGGCCGGTGCCCCCCCGACACCGCTGACCGCTCGGTTACCGGAGGTGCCGGGCGTCCTCGACGCTGCCGAGGTGGCGGCCACGGCGGCAGCCATCGCTCGGGTGCAGCGACCCGACGGCATGATCCCGTGGTTCGTGGGGGGGCACTGCGACCCGTGGAACCACGTCGAGGCGGCGATGGCCCTCACCGTCGGAGGCCTCCACGCCCAGGCCGAGCGGGCATACCGCTGGTTGGCCCGGACGCAGCTCCCGGAGGGTGCCTGGTTCAACTACTACCTGGCCGGCTCCGGCGTGGAGGACCCGCGCCTCGACACCAACGTGTGCGCCTATCTGGCGACGGGCGTCTGGCACCAGTTCCTGGTGACGGGTGACGCCCGGCTGCTCGCCGAGCTGTGGCCCAGCGTGGAGCAGGGCCTCGACTTCGTGCTGCGGTGGCAGTGCGAGGACGGCACCGTGCTGTGGTCGGTGGACCCCGACGGCCACCCGGCACGCTACGCGCTGCTGACCGGCTCGTCGTCGATCTACCACGCGCTGCGCTGCGGTGTGGCGTGCGCCGAGGCCCTCGGGCTCGAGCGCCCCGACTGGGAGCTGGCCGCCGGTCGCCTCGGCCATGCGATCGCCCACCTGCCCGGCTCCTTCGAGCCGAAGGAGGAGTTCGCGATGGACTGGTACTACCCGGTGCTGTCGGGCGCCTTGCGGGGTGCGGCGGCCGAGCAGCGGATAGACCGCTGGTGGGACCAGTTCGTCATGGAGGGCCTGGGCGTCCGATGCCTGTCGACCAGTGCGTGGGTGACCGCCGCCGAGACGGCAGAGTGCGTGCTGGCACTCGACGCCGTGGGGCGCCGCGACGAGGCGGTAGCGCTGTTGTCGTGGGCCCAGGCGCACCGCCAGACCGACGGGTCCTACCTGACCGGCATCGTCTACCCGGACGAGTCGAGCTTCCCTGTCGCCGAGCGGACCACCTACACCTCGGCAGCCGTCGTGCTGGCCGCCGATGCCCTGTCGGATGCCACGCCGGCCGCCGGCCTGTTCCGGGGAGAAGGCCTGCCGCCCGGCTTGGACCTCAGCGCCTCGTAGGCGGCCGGATGCGGCGCAGCACCCGCAGCGAACCGCGGTGCCCGTCTTCCTCCCATTCGCCCGAGGCCAGGGCGGCGCACCACAGCTCGTACGGCGGCCGGCCGCCGTCGGCGGGGTCGGGGAACACGTCGTGGATGGCCAGCCACCCGCCGACGGCCACCTTGGGGGACCACCCGTCGAAGTCGGCCCATGCGGGCGTCGCCCCGTGGCCGCCGTCGATGAAGCACAGGTCGACCGGTCCGTGCCAGCGTGAGGCGACGATCGGTGAGTCGCCTACCACGCCGACCACCGAGCCGCCGAGCCCGGCGTCGTCGACGGTCCGGCGCCAGAACGGCAGGGTGTCGATCAGCCCGGAGACCGGGTCGACCAGGTCCCGGTCGTGGTGCTCCCACCCGACCTGGTTCTCCTCGGAGCCGTGGTGGTGGTCGACGCTGAACAGGACCGCACCGGTCTCCTCGGCTGCCGCTCCGAGGTAGACCGTCGACTTGCCGCACCACGCGCCGATCTCCACGAACGTGGCACCGCCGGCGGCCTGGCTGCCGGCACGGTGGGCTGCCTGGTGCAGCGCGGCGCCCTCGTCGTCGGGCATGAACCCCCGGGCGCCGCGGGCCAGCGCCAGCAGGTTGCTGCGTCGGTCGGCGGCCGTCATCGTGCAGCCAACCGGTCGATGCCAGCCTGCAGAGCCGGCCCGGCGGTGGTCTGGAGCCGTTCGGCGAAGGCGACGTTGACCCCCAGGCGCTCGAGCGCCTGGTCGATGGTGCGCTGGCCCGACGCCAGGGGATGGGCACCGACGAACGACCGGATGTCGGATGCCAGCTGGGCGTCGCGGCACAGCAGCTTCACCCCGTCGAGCATGCGAGGGAGGATGTTGGCCGGGGTCCGCTCGACCAGGGCGTCCCAGTGCTCGACCACCCGGTGCCAGGTGGCCGGCCCGTTGTCGCGGTGGGTGAGGAGGAGCTGCACGACGAACGGGGCGTTCTGGGAACGTACCTCGGTCCGGGCCAGCGTAAAGGTCCGCTCGGCGAGCTGCGGGTCGGCAAAGGCGGTCAGGCCGAGCAGGTAGCGCATCTCCTCCTGGGGGGTGCCGGGCGCCCGGTAGCGCGCCAGGTAGGCGTCGTACTCGGGCGCAGCGCCGGTCGCTGCCGCAAGCCCGACGATGGCCGACGCCAGGTCTGGGTCGAGCGGGTCGCCGCCTGCCAGGGCAGCGGCGTGCCGGCGTGCCGCCTCGGCCCGGATGCCGGCGTCCCGGCCGGCGTGGCCCAAGGTGCCGACCAGCTGGGCCCGCAGGGTGGCGGTGCGCTCGGGCTCCGCGGGCCGGGCCGTCCAGCCCAGTTGGGCGAAGACCGGGCCGACCAGCGCCCGCGTGTAGGCGGCCAGGGTCTTCGCAGCGGCGTCGTCGAGGGCGTGGTCGAGGAACGACAGCGGGCCGGTGACCTGTCCCCACACGTCGGGGTCACGCTCGCCGGCCAGCGCTTCGGCGAGCACCAGCATGTCGGCGACATCGCAGCGGCCGGCCACCACCGCCGCCCAGGTGTCGCCGAGCAGGTTGAAGCGTTCGAGGGCGTCGAGCTGGTCGAGCGAGCCGGCCAGATGCTGCAGGTGGTCGCTCGGGTAGCGGACACGGTAGTAGCCCGATCCTCCGGCGTTCACGACCAGCCCCGGGCCGCCGGCCACGGCGACGCCCGTTGCGAGGAGGAGGCGCTGCGGCTCGACGTCCGGCTGGTCGAGCCGGCGGGTGATGACCGGAACCTGCCAATCCGACCCGATGGCGGTCGGGCCGGTCGCAGCGGCGAACACGAAGGGCTCCTGGCGCAAGATGGCGGAGCCGCCGCCGGAGCCGCCGCCGGAGCCGCCGCCGGGGTCGACGCTCACCAGCGGGAACCCACCTTGCAGGATCCAGCTGTCCATGATGGCCCGCACCGGTTCCCCCGAGGCGGCTTCGATGGCGTCCCACAGGTCTGACGTCTCGGTGTTGGCGAGCCGGTGGGTGCCGAGATAGCGGCGGATCCCGTCGCGGAAGCGCTCCGCACCCAGGTACCGCTCCAGCATGCGCAGGACGCTGGCGCCCTTCTGGTAGGTCAGGACGTCGAACATGCCCTGCGCCTCTTCGGGGGGGCCGACGGGGTACTCGACGGGGCGGGTGGTGTGGAGGGCATCGGTGGCCATTGCCACGTCGCGCTCCATCCCGAAGCTGACCCACCGCTGCCATTCGGGCCGGAAGTGGTCGACGCACAGCAGCTCCATCAAGGTGGCGAAGGCTTCGTTAAGCCAGATGCCGTTCCACCACTTCATCGTGACGAGGTCGCCGAACCACATGTGGGCGATCTCGTGCGACACCACGTCGGCGATCCGCTCGAGCTCGACCCGGCTGGCCCGCTCGGTGTCGACGAGGAGGGCCGTCTCGCGGAAGGTGACGCAGCCGAGGTTCTCCATCGCCCCGAAGGCGAAGTCGGGGATGGCGACGAGGTCGAGCTTGTCTGCCGGGTAGGGGATGGCGAACCAGTCCGAGAAGAAGCGCAGGGCGTGGGCCGCGCAGTCGAGGGCGAACGCCGTCAGCTGCTCCTTCCCGGCGACGTGCACGACCCGCACCGGGGTGCCATCCACGTCGACCGGTTCCGTGGCTGCCAGGGGCCCGACGACGAACGCCACCAGGTAGGTCGACATGGCGATGGTGTCGCCGAAGCGTACACGGCGGCCTCCTGTGGGCAGCGGCTCGGACGAGACCTCGGGCCCGTTCGAGAACGCCGCCATGGCGGGGGGAACGTCGAGGGTGACCGAGAACACCGCCTTGCGGTCCGGCTCGTCGAAGCACGGGAAGGCCCGGCGGGCATCGGTCGCCTCGAACTGGGTGGTGGCGATGGTGCGCTGCCGGCCGTCGCCGCCGGTGAAGGTCGAGCGGTAGAACCCGTGCAGCTGGTCGTTCAGGATGCCGGCGAACGACAGGTCGATGGTGCAGCGACCGGGGGGCAGCGGCTCGGGAAGGTGGAGCACCAGGCGGTCGGCCTCGCCGGCGGAGACGCCGGCGGGGTGTGGGCCATCGCCGGTGGTGACGGCGGCCGACTCGATGGTGAGCTCGGCGGCGTGGAGCACGATGTCGGTGGTCGGCTCGGCCACGTCGGCCTCGATGCGCACCTGGCCGGTGAACGTGGCGGCGTCGAGATCGGGCGCCAGCCGCAGGTCGTAGCGGCGTGGGACGACGGTGTAGGGCAGGCGGTGGGCGGCCGAGGCGTCGGCCTCGGCGCCGGCGGCGCGGGGATCGGTCATCGGAGGCGAGGCTACCCGGGCGTGCCGGGCACGGCCGAGGCGGGCTGAGGCGGGCTGAGGACGGCCGTGGAGCCGGAGCCGTTCGCTGGCCGCCGGCGACCATCTGGTGGCTCGGATCCAGGCGGGCTATCGGATCAGGCGGACACGGATGGGAAGGTCGAGGTCTGCCCACGCACGGTCTGCGGTCAGGACCTCCGCCGGCGTGCTCCGTACGGTCAGCGCCAGGCAGCAACGGTCGCCGAGCGACAGTGCCCGCCCACCAGGGAGGGAGCGCATCGCGCCGGCTAGCTCGGCATCCTCCTCGAGGACGGGCTCGATGGTGGCTCCGGCTGCCGAGAGCAGCTCGCGCACTCGACTGACGTCCGCGCCGACGTCGACCAGCTTGCCGATGACCTCCGCCAGGTTCGCCGCGCCGAGCGTCGCAGATGCCACCTCGCCGGCGACGAGTGCGGCGCCCGGCTCGTCGTGTACCAAGGCGAGGACAGCGGACGCGTCCAGCACCGTCATTCGATGGTCGCGCATTCGATGGTCGCGGCAAGCCGGCGCTCGGCCAGCAGCTCGTCTACCAGCGAACGGGTCTGGGGGACATTCGACGCCAGGCCCCGCAGCTCGGCGACAGCGTCGTACTGCCGTTCGAGCACGAGGCGGCGACCGGCCAGGTGGAGGTGCAGGCGATCACCCGGAGCGAGACCCAGGGCGGCTCTCACTCCGGCCGGAATGACCAGACGGCCCTGCTGACCAAGCACCAATGTGGTATCCATGAGCACATAGTGCCACATCCATGAAGATAGTGCCACATCCTGGAGCGGTGTGCCACCGCGTGGAGCGCTCATCCGGGAGGGCGGTCCGGGATGGGATGGGATGGGACGGGATGGGATGGTACGGGGGTCCAGGTAGGGGTGGTACCGGCTTCGGACGGTTTCGCCCTGCTCCTCGCATCCGCGGTGACCGACCGGCCAGCTCGGGGGTCGACGTCGAGGTCTGCGATGTGTGGCGCCGCCTCACGCATGCGCTTGGCCAGGTCGAGCACCGTGGAGCGGGCCAGGGACGTCGCACCGTCGGCATCGAGGCGGACCTGCTAGCCCGTCGAGCGGGCCTACGGCGGCTGGCTGGCGATGGCCGGTGATCGGTACGCCGCCGGGGAGGGGTGCTGGCAAGCGGTGCCGGCGCCCGCCGTTCAGGCCCCCGGTGCCGTCAGCAGCTCGGCTGCCCGCTTGATCGCCCGGCGGATGCGGAAGTAGGTGCCGCAGCGGCAGACGTTGCGGATCTGGTCGATGTCGGCGTCGGTGGGGTCCGGCACCTGGGCCAGCAGGGCGGCGGCCATCATGATCTGCCCGGGCTGGCAGTAGCCGCACTGGGGGACGTCCTGCTCGAGCCACGCCTGCTGGACGGGATGCAGCGTGTCGGGCCCCGCGCCGGGCACGGTGGCCGCCAGGCCCTCGATGGTGGTGACATGGTGCCCGGCGATGGCCGACACGGGTGTGACGCAGGTGGCGAAGGCCCGGCCGTCGACATGGCAGGTGCAGGCCCGGCACTCGTCCACCCCGCACCCGTACTTCGGACCGGTCACCCCCAGCAGGTCGCGCAGCACCCACAGGACGGGGAGGTCCGGGGGCGCCTCCACCGACACCGGTGCCCCGTTGAGTGTGAATTCGAACACCTCGGCCATGGTCTGGGTCTCCGTCGTCGTGGTGGCGACGCGCCTGGGAGGGCGTCGCCGCGACCGCTCAGTAGTCGTACAGGTCGCCGGGGGCCGGCAGCGCCTGTGGGGGCTGGACCTCGACGGGGCCGGGTGGTGGTGGCGTCCAGTCGATGGCGAAGCTGATCGGGAAGCTGGTCGGCACCGTTGCGGTGGCCCTGGCGTAGGCGTTGCCCACCGCGCCCACTGCGGCGGGCACCCCGAGCTCGCCGACACCGCCAGGCCGGTCGGCGGTGGGGGGCATCACGACGATGGTGACGTCGGGCGGTGTCTGCCCCTGGCGGGCGTAGCGGAAGTCTGACCAGGCGGATTCGATGGGCAGCCCGTCCACCAGGTGGTTGCCCAGGGTGAGGACCAGCGAGATGCCGTCGGTGAGGCAGCCCAGCATCTGGCCCTCGAGGGACAGCGGGTTGACGGGCAGGCCGACGTCGACCGCCATCACGGCCCTGGTGACCCGAGGCTGTCTCCGCCGGGCCCTGGCGTCGAGCTCCACCAGGCAGGCCACGGTGGACTGGTACTCCTGGTGGAAGGCCACGCCCTGGGCGGTGCCGGCGGGCATCGACCGGCCCCAGCCGCCGAGGTCCGCCACCTTCTCGAGGACGGCGCGCTGGCGGTCGCTCTGCATGAAGGCGAGGCGGAACTCGACCGGGTCCCTGCCCATGGCGGCGGCCAGCTGGTCGATGAACATCTCCTCCGACCCGCGGGTGTTGTAGGAGAAGACCGAGCGCCAGCTGTCGGTGTTGAGGGCGATGGGCACCTCGGCCAGCAGCTGGGTGACGACGCCGAAGTTGTACGGGCAGGTGATGGTGGTCTCGAACAGCGCCTGGCTGAAGGCCAGGCGGCCGAGGCTGGTCTGGTCGAGGCCGGCGGTGATGGCCTCGCCGAAGCCCGGGGACACGTCGGTGGTGACACAGGTGACCCGGTGCTCGAAGCTGAGCACCTCGCCCCCGAGGTGGGTGGCCCGGATCCGGTGGTGGGCGGGGGGGTGGGCGCGGCCATGGCGCATGTCGTTGGTGCGGTGCCACATGAGCTTGACCGGTCGGCCGACGGCCTGCGAGATCTGCGCCGCCTCCAGGGCGGCGTCGAAGAACAGGGTACGACCGAAGGAGCCCGGACCCCGCACGACGTTGACGGTGACGGCGTCCTGGGGAAGGCAGAGGGCCTCGGCGATGGCCTGCAGGGCGGCGATGGGGGTCTGCAGCGGCGCCCAGATGGTGGCCGAAGCGGGCCGCACGTCGGCCACGGCCATGTTGGTCCCCATAGGGGCGTGGTTGACCATGGCCCAGTCGTACTCCTGCTCCATGGTCGTGCCGAGCAGCGAGGGCACGAGGAACGGGAGGAACGGCGCGGCCACCAGCTGGTCCCGGACCGAGGCGTCGTCCTCGGTGGCGACGGGCCCCGGGGTGAAGGTCGCCTCGACGACGTTGACCCCGGCGATGGCCTGGCCGAAGGTCTCGGCCACCACGGCCACGCCGAAGGGCAGGGCGGCGACGTCCACCACCCCGGGGAGGGCCCGGACGAGGGCGGGGTTGTCGAAGGACACCAGCGTGCCCTTGATGGTCGGCGCCCGGCGGACCATGACGGGCAGGGCGCCGGGGATGGGCAGGTCGACGGCGTAGCGCTGCTGGCCGGTGACGATGGCGCGGTTGGCCATCTGCGGTTGCGGGGTGCCGATGAGGCGGTACTGGGACGGGTCCTTCGGTACGGCGGTGGCCGGCACCGTCGCGTTGGCTGCGGCGGCCGACGACAGTTGGCCGTAGGTCACCCGGGCACCGCTCGGCGCCTGCACCACGCCGTCGACGACGGTCAGCGCGCCG
>JAJYAB010000066.1 GCA_021779775.1 Actinomycetes bacterium | reverse complement strand
GCCGAGCATGGCGGCTTCTGCCTCGATGCCGCCGACCCCCCAGCCGAGCACGCCGAGGCCGTTGACCATGGTGGTGTGCGAGTCGGTGCCGACCAGGGTATCGGGGAATGCCTGCCCGTCGTCGGTGGCGAACACCACCCGGGCCAGGTACTCGAGGTTGACCTGGTGGCAGATACCGGTGCCCGGCGGCACGACCCGGAACCCGTCGAACGCCTGCTGCGCCCACCGCAGGAGCTGGTACCGCTCGATGTTGCGCTGGTACTCGATGTCGACGTTGTCGCCGAACGAGGTCGCCATTCCCGACGACTCGGCGATCACCGAGTGGTCGATGACCAGCTCGACCGGCACCAGGGGGTTGATCCGGGTCGGGTCCCCGCCCAGCGCCACCAGAGCGTCGCGCATGGCAGCCAGGTCGACGACGCCTGGCACGCCGGTGAAGTCCTGCATGAGGACCCGCTCCGGCGTGAACGCGATCTCTGCCGCCCCGCCGGCCCCCCCCGCGTTACGGTCCGCCCATCCGGCTACCGCTTCGATGTCGGCCGGGTGCACATGGCGTCCGTCCTCGTGCCGCAGCAGGTTCTCGAGGATGATCTTGAACGAGTAGGGCAGCCGGGCCACGCCGAACCGGCCGGCGAGGGCATCGAGGCGGTGGATCTCGAAGCTTCGGCCGCCCACCTGCAGGGTGGCACGGGTGGCGAAGCTGTCGGCGGAGGACGAACGGGTGGCCATGCCGTCCATTGTGCTCCGCCCCCGGGGGTCGGTGCACCGCCGGAGCCACGCCGGCGCCACGCCAGAGCCACGCGAAGATGGGGCATGCGCGACACGAGGAGCATCCTGGCCGAGCGTCTGCAGGCGGCGTTCGACACCGTGGAGCCGGGTGCCGACCCGGTGCTCCGGCTGTCTGAGCATGCCGACCTGCAGGCCAACGGCGCGCTGGCGCTGGCCAAGCGGCTCCGGCGCCCCCCGCGCCCGCTGGCCGAGGAGATCGCCGCTGCTGCCGATCTGGCCGACGTGTGCCGGTCGGTGGACGTGAGCGGTCCGGGGTTCTTGAACCTGGTGCTGTCGGACGACTTCGTGGCCGGCCAGGTGGCCGCCATGGCGGCCGATGACCGGCTGGGCGTGCCGCTGGCCGCCGATCCGGCTGTGGTGGTCGTCGACTACTCGGCGCCCAACGTGGCCAAAGAGATGCACGTCGGCCACCTGCGGTCGACGATCATCGGCGATGCGCTGGCCCGTATGGCCGGGCACGCCGGCCACCAGGTGGTGCGCGAGAACCATGTGGGGGACTGGGGCACGCCCTTCGGCATGCTCATCGAGCACCTGGTCGACCTGGGCGAGGAGAAGGCTGTCCACGACCTGTCGGTGGGCGACCTCGACGCCTTCTACCGCCAGGCCCGGTCGTCGTTCGACGGGGATCCGTCGTTCCAGGAGCGGAGCCGGCGGCGGGTGGTCCTCCTGCAGTCCGGCGACCCCGACACCATCCGGCTCTGGCGGGTCCTGGTCGGGCAGAGCGTCGCCTACTTCGACGAGGTGTACGCCAAGCTCGGGGTGCTCCTGACCGACGGCGACGTGGTGGGGGAGAGCTTCTACAACCCGATGCTGCCGGGCGTGGTGGAGGACCTCGACAAGCTCGGGCTGCTGCAGGAGGACGACGGGGCGCGTTGCGTGTTCCCGCCGGGGTTCGCCAACCGGTCGGGGGACCCGCTGCCCCTGATCGTGCAGAAGTCCGACGGTGGTTTTGGCTACGGCGCCACCGACCTGGCGGCCATCCGCGACCGGGTGCAGCGCCTCGGTGCCACCCAGATCCTCTACGTCGTCGGCGCCCCCCAGGCGCAGCACCTGCAGATGTGCATGGCGGTGGCCCGCATGGCCGGATGGCTCCCTGACAGCGTCGAGGCGGTCCACGTGGCTTTCGGCAACGTGCTCGCCCCGGACCGGAAGATGCTGCGGAGCCGCTCAGGCGAGTCGGTGAAGCTGGTCGACCTGCTCGACGAAGGGGTCCGGCGAGCGGCCGACGCCCTGGCCGAGCGTGGTGGCGACCTCCCCGTCGCGTCCCGTGCCGCGGTGGCCCGCGCCCTCGGGGTAGGCGCCGTCAAGTACGCCGACCTGTCGACCGACCGGGCCCGCGACTACGTGTTCGACTGGGACCGCATGCTGGGGTTCGAAGGCGATACCGGTCCCTACCTGCAGTATGCACACGCCCGGATCCGGTCGATCTTCCGCCGGGGTCGCGTCGAGCCGCCACCGCCGGGCACCCGGCCGGTGCTGGCCGAACCCGCCGAGCGCGCCCTGGCGCTGCACCTGCTCGGCTTCGCCGGGGCGCTCGACGCGGCACGGTCCGCCCAGGCTCCCAGCCGGCTGGCCGGCTACCTGTTCGACCTGGCGGCGACGTTCACCGCGTTCTACGAGCAGTGCCCGGTGCTCAAGGCCGAAGGGCAGGTGCGGGCCGGCCGGCTGGCGCTGGCCGACCTGGTCGCCCGGACCTTGGCACGCGGCCTCGACCTGCTCGGCATGGAGGCACCGCAGCAGATGTGACGGGGTGACGGCCCCGATGCTGCGGCGCAGGCGGCGCATGTTCACGCGACGTTCGCCCGCCTTTCACCTCGTTGTCGCGGAGTGTTCGATTTCGGGCAACGTGGGCTGCGTACCGTCGAAACCATGCACGCACCCTCCTCCGCCAGCCAACCTGTCGCCAGCCAACCCGCCGCCGGGCCCTCGGCCCGGATGCGGTCGGCTCCCCGACGCCCGGTCCGCCGGGCGGCGGGTGCCGGCATCGCTGTCGCCGCCTCGATCGGCCTCGCCGCTTGCGGGTCCAGTGGTCCCGTCGCGTCGGCCAGCGTCTCGAAGAAGGTCGTGCCCCTGGTGGTGTACTCCGCCCAGGGGTACGACTCGGCGGTCACCAAGGCGTTCACGCAGGCGACGGGGATCCCGGTGTCACTGGACGACGACAGCACGGGGCCGCTGCTCACCAAGGTCCAGGCCGAGCGCAACAACCCGCGGTGGGGTGTGCTGTGGGTGGACGGGGACACCGCTTTCGCCGGGCTCGACCAGCAGGGCCTCCTCCTGCGGGGCTGGGAGCCGAAGGTGTCGTGGAACGCCCAGGGCCAGTCCGTCGTGCCGAAGGACGGCAGCTACGTGCCGACAGGCCTCACCATGGCGGGCACCGTCGTCTACGACTCCACCAAGGTGAGCAGCCCGCCGACCTCGTGGCAGGACCTGCTGGCCCCGCAGTGGGCACACGAGGTCGGCATGAACGACCCGGCCATCTCGGGGCCGACGTACCCGTTCGTGGCTGGGATGATGAACGCCCTGGGCGGGGTGGCCCAGGGTGAGAAGTACTTCTCGGCGCTGCAGGCCAACGGCCTCGACGTCCACGAGACGAACGGGGACACGTTGCAGGCCCTGGAGGTAGGCCAGATCCGGGTGGCGATCATCCAGAGCTCGGCCGGGATCGGCGCGTCGCTGAAGGACCCGGCCATCCGAGTGGCGTTCCTCGATCCGGTGACGCCGATACCGAGCGCCGTCGGCATCGATCCGAAGGCCCCGCCGGCCGAGGTGGCCGAGGCCAAGCAGTTCGTGCAGTTCGTCCTGTCGCCCCAGGGGCAGCAGGCGATGCAGGCTGGCGATCCCCACGGCGACTCGCTGTACTGGCCGGTGCTGCAGGGCGTGTCGGCCCTGCCGGCACTGCCCCCGCTTGCCAGCGTGCCGGCCAAGGCGATCGATCCGTACACGTGGGGGCGGCGCGAGGCCAGCCTGAATTCCTGGTTCACGAACAACATCGCCTGACGTGGCTGACCCATCCTCCGAGCGCGCTGTGGCGTTGCTCGACATCCCCCCGGGCCGGCCGGCAGCCGCCGCGCCCCCAGACCGCTGGTCCGACGGTGCTGGGCTCGACGGTGCTGGGCTCGACGGTGCTGGGCTCGACGGTGCTGGGCTCGACGGTGCTGGGCTCGACGGTGCTGGGTCCCGCCGATGGTCGGTCGGCGCCAGCGTGGCGGGACACGTGGGGCGCGCCGTCCGGCGGGTTCCCCCGTCTATTGCCGTGTGGGCGGTGGTCGGCCTGGTGGTCCTCGTGCCGGTCGGTGCGTTCCTCGTCCAGGCGATCTCCCCCCGGCCGTTCTCGCAAGGCTCGGCTTGGCTGACGCTCGCCAACCTGCGGGCGGTGCTCGGTGGGCACACCGCCCATGCCTTCGCCGACTCGCTGTGGGTGGCCACGGCGACAGCGCTCGCCGCCCTGACGCTCGGCACCGCCCTGGCGTTCTTGGTCCATCGTACCGATGTGCTCGGGCGGCGTGTCTGGCCCATTGCCGTGTGGGCTCTGCTCCTCATGCCGACCTACCTGATGGCGGACGGCTGGGAGTACCTGGTGCAACCCGGGGGTGTCCTGCAGCGGCTCGGCCTGCCGCATGCGGCGATGTACCACATGATGTTCGGTCCGGTCGGGGTGGTGTTGGTCCTCACCATGTCCGGCGTGCCGTTCGCCTACCTGACTATGGCCTCCGCTCTGGCCGGCCTGGGGCCGGAGCTCGAGGATGCTGCTCGGGCACATGGCGCCGGCCGGCTGGCCACGGTCCGGGTGGTGCTGCCCGTGCTGGCCCCGGCGATGCTGGCTGCTTCGGCCATCGTCTTCGCCGAGTCGATGAGCGACTTCGGGGTGGCGGCCACGCTCGCCTTCCAGTCGCACTTCCCCATGGCCACCTACGGGCTGTTCGCGGCCATCGACACGAACCCGGCCAACTTCGGCCAGGCGGCGGCGCTTGGTTGGCTGTTGGTGGCGTCGGCGGCCATCCCGATCTACCTGCAGACTCGTGCCATGCGGGGCCGTTCTTACGCAGTGCTGAGCGGCCGGACCCGGGCGCCGTCGGTGCGGAGGCTGGGCGCGCCGGTCCGGGTGGCTGCTACCGCGGTGGTCGCCGTGTCCTTCGTGGTCGCCCTGGGCGTGCCGCTGTTCGGCGCGGTGGTGGCCTCGCTGCTGCGGGGCTTCGCCGCAGGTGGCCACGGGTGGAGCATCGCCAGCTACCGTCAGGCGCTCGCCGCCCCCGGGTTCCTCGGTTCGTTGGTCTTGTCGAACCAGCTGGCAGCGGTGGCGGCATGTATCACCGTGGTGCTGGGCGTGCTGCTGGCCCGCATGCTCGGCTCGCGGCACCGGGGCAGGACCGCCCGGGCGGCCGACCTCCTGCTGCTTGGGTCCATGGCACTGCCGGGAGTCGTCCTGGCCGCCGGCTACATCTTCGCGTTCAACCTTCCGATCGCCAGTCGGTTGGGCATCGACCTGTACGAGACCCTGCCGCTGCTCGTCATGGGGTACGTGGCCACGTCGCTGCCCAGCCAGGTCCGGCTGTTCGCCGGGCCGATGGCGCAGGTGCAGGAGTCGGTGCTCGAAGCGGCCCGGGTGCACGGGCACGGGCCGCTTCGGTCGTGGGGACGCACCTTCGCCCCGCTCGTGTCGCGGACGCTCGTGTGGGCGTGGCTGTTCACGTTCGCCAAGACCCTGCTCGAGCTGCCGGTGTCCCAGATCCTCTACCCGCCGGGCCGGCAGCCGATCTCGGTGGCCATCGGCAACCTGCTGGGCAACCAGCACTATGCGACCGGAACGGCGATGACCGTGGTCGGCGTGGGGGAGATGTTCGTCGTCATCGCCGCCGTCCTGCTGGGCTTCCGCCTGCTCGCTCCCAGGGGATGGCAGCGCATCGGGGCGGTCCGCGGTGCCTGACCGGCAGCCGGCGGGCGCCCGCTTCTTGCCGCAGACCGTCGACGTGGTTGCGGTGTCCAAGCGCTTCGGCAGTGCTGCCGCTCTCGACGACATCGGGCTGCACGTCGATCCCGGGACGTTCCTGGTCCTGCTCGGCCCGTCCGGATCGGGGAAGACGACGCTCGTCCGCTGCATCGCGGGCATCGAGCACGTCGGGTCGGGCGCCATCGCCATCGGCGGACGGACGGTGGCCGGGCCCAAGGTGCACGTGGCTCCCGAGCACCGAGCGCTGGCCATGGTCTTCCAGGACTACGCGTTGTGGCCGCACATGACGGTGCGGCGCAACGTGGCGTTCGCCCTCCGCCGGCTGGCGCTGGCCCGGGCAGAGGCTGACCGGCGTGCCGACACGATGCTGGAGCGGGTGGGCCTCGGCCGCCTGGGCCACCGCTACCCCAACGAGCTCTCGGGGGGTGAGCAGCAGCGGGTGGCGCTGGCCCGTGCGCTGGTGGCAGGGCTGGGCCTCCTGCTGTTCGACGAGCCGCTGTCGAACCTCGACGCCGACCTGCGCGAGCAGCTCCGGCTGGAGATCGCCACCTTGACCCGTGAGTCGGGCGCCACGTCGATCTACATCACCCACGACCAGTCCGAGGCGTTCGCCCTGGCCGACCAGATCGGTGTGCTGCGTGAGGGCCGCCTGGTGCAGATCGGGACTCCCGAAGCCATCTACCGTGACCCGAGATCGTCGTTCGTCGCCCGGTTCACCGGTGTAGCGGGTGAGCTGGTGGCATCCGACCCCCGGCTCGAGGCGCACGGCCGGGCATCGGTGGTGCTGGCACACGGCGGGATGCGGCGCGTGGAGGTCGCAGCCCCCGCCGGGGTCCCCGGCGGCCAGGTAGCCGTCTACATCAGGCCTTCGGGGGCGCGCCTGCAGCCTCCGGGGACGGGGCATCTGGCGGCCACGGTGCGCGACGTGGCGTTCTGCGGCCGCGGGTACGAGCATGCGGTCGACCTGCCGGGCGGGTCCCGGCTCACCCGTCTCTTCGACGAGCGCCGTTTCGCCCGGGGCTCGAACGTCGGGATCGTCCTCGACCCGCGAGGCTGTGTGCTGCTGCCTGCTGAGCCGCTGCCTGCCGAGCCGCTGCCTGCCGAGCCGCTGCCTGCTGAGCCGCTGCCTGCCGAGCCGCTGGTTGTCACCGGCAGGGGAGCGTGAGCATGCACCACTCGAGCACGGCGGTGCTCGTGGTCGCTGTCTTCCTGGCCAGCGTGGTCGAGATGGTGGAAGCCCTGACGGTCGTCGTGGCGGTCGGGGTGACCCGTGGCTGGCGATCCGCCCTCGAAGGCGCCGCGGTGGCGCTGCTGGCCCTGTCGGGGATCGTCGGGGCGATCGGGCCGGCGATCGTCCACTACGTGCCGCTACCGTCGCTCCGCCTGGTGGTGGGCGGGATGCTCCTGGTCTTCGGGCTGCAATGGCTGCGCAAGGCGGTGCTGCGGGCCGCTGGGCTGAAGGCCAAGCACGACGAGGGTGCCGTCTTCTCCGAGCACGTCCGGATGCTCGGCGCCGGGGGAGCGGGCCGCCGGCGCGACACCACGGCGTTCGCCGTCGCGTGCAAGGCGGTGCTCCTCGAAGGGCTCGAGGTGGTGGTGGTCGTGCTCACGCTGGGCGGCAGCGCACACCGGATCGGGCTGGCGGCGATGGTCGCCGCGGCAGCTGTGCTCCTGGTCGCCGGGGTTGGGGCGGCGGTGGCCCGGCAGCTGTCGTCGGTCCCGGAGAACGCTATGAAGATGGGGGTCGGGCTGATGCTCGTCTCCTTCGGCACGTTCTGGAGCGGCGAGGGGGCGGGTGCCCACTGGCCCGGGTCCGACTTGGTGATCGTCATCCTGGTGGCTGCCTACGGTGCGGTCGCATGGCTGGCAACGCGCCTGCTGCGGGTACGGCCGGCGGAGGGCGATCACGCGGCGCGGGCTCCGACACCTCGGGGACTGGCGGCTCAGCCCAGCGGAGGGTTCGATGCGGCCTGACGTGGCCGTCGCCCGTCGTGGCACCGCCATCCGTCGTGGCACCGCCATCCGCCGGGGCACCGCCATCCGCCGCGTGGCCACCGCCATCCGCCGGGGCACCGCCATCCGCCGCGTGGCCACCGCCTTCTGGCGGTTCTGGTGGGAGCTCCTCGTGGGGGAGACCCCCGAGCTCCTGGTCGGGGTGGCCGTTGTGCTGGCGGTGACTGGCTCTGCCGCTCACGCCATGGGATCGAGGGCTGCGGCGGCACTGGCCGCCCCGATCGGAGTCGTGGCGGTGCTGGCATCGTCCCTGGTGGCGGCGGCCCGGCGCCACGGCAGGTGACCGCTCCCGGCACGGGGCACCAGCTCGTCACGGCTCAGCGGTGACTGGTCGCCGGGCGTCGGACGACCCACACGGCGGTCGCCCCGTCCGTTCCCCGGACGACGGTCGCCCCGACGGCACCGGTCGGCGCAGGTGCCCGCCCCGATGCGCCGGGTGTGGCGAACACGACGGTGGCCTGCGAGCCGGCCTGCGACGCGAACGACTGGCCGAACACGCTCACCCACGGGGAGGTGACCGACAGGTGCAGACCGGAGCGGACCAGGACCACCATGACGCCGGCACCCACCGGGTACCGGCCCGGGTCGGCGAAGTCGACGGTGGCTGAGCGCGCGTGCAGCACCCGCAGGTCGGCGGTGACCGATGCCGCCAGCGCGGGTACCTCCGTCAGGCTGACGAACCCCGTGTCGGTGCCCGATGCGAACCGTGCGGCCAGCACGCCCGACGGCACGAGGGCGGCCGCCGC
>JAJYAB010000065.1 GCA_021779775.1 Actinomycetes bacterium | reverse complement strand
GGGGTGGTGTGCGCAGTAGCACCTTCTGGCAGCGTCGCTCCAGGGGGTACTCGGTCCGGCCCGCCGGCGCGCCGCTCGGCTTCATCGGGACCGGCGGGCAGGTCGGGCGTCCCGCCGACCACGGTAAGCATGGCCGGGCCGGCCAGCGCCTCGCCCAGGGCGATCGGGGGAGGAACATCGTCATGTGGCTCGTCGACCACAGTGATGCCTTCGACGCGGACCCGGTCGACGATCTCCTCGATGACGTCGTGGCTGAGCTCCACCGACTGCAGCACCAGGATGAGGTCGTCTGGAGTGAGGAACCCGCGCCGGCGACCGACGGCGAGGAGCTGGCCGAAGTCGTCCGTTGACACGCCAGGCGGCACCCGCAGAACCTCCCCTTCCGGAGGGTATGCCTCTGTCATGTGGTCTCCTCAGCCCTTCCGACGAGCCAGGCTAGCAACCGCCCGCAGGCGGGGGGCCCGCCGGAGCTGTCGTCGAGCTCCTGCAGGTCGGCACGCACACGCCCGATCTCTGCCGCCAGGCCGGCGAAGTCACCGGAGGACCGGCGTGCCTGGGACTCCATCGCGGACAGCGCTTGCCGGGAGGCCGCCCGTACCAATTGCACGATCACGGCATCGGCATCGGCCGTCGGCTCCTCGACCGCCAACCTCCGGATCAGGTCGGCGGCCGCCGGATCCTCGGCTTCGGCGGCCTCCACGGCATCGTGCAGGTCGGTGGCCCGGGCCAGGATCTCGAACACCGCTCGCTGCACCGGGTCGGCAAACAGCGCAGCCTCGAGCCGGGTCGCCACCGACTCCGGACGGTGGACAGCGAGCCGCAACGCCTCGAGCCCGGGGCGCCAGCGGCCGGTGGCCGGCTGTGGCGGCGCTCCCGACGCCGGAGCATGTCGACCCATAGGCCCGTACCGCCCCGTGGGCACGCGCCGTGCTCCCACGGGGCCAGGATCCGATGCCGGTGCCTCGCGTCCGGCACCGCCCGGCGGGGAGCTGTCGCCGCCAGGCGGTGCCCACCTGTGCGACCGGCCGTCGCCCGCCGGAGCACCCCGCCCGTCTCGTGGTGGTTCCTGGCGGCGAAGACGGTCGGCCAGGTCACGCAGCGCCCCCGGCTCGAGCCGGCACCGGTCGGCCACCCTCATCAGGTACTGGTCCCGGACGAGCTCGTTCGGGTGCTCGATGACCGCGGCCATCGCTCCTTCCGCTGCCCGCGCCCGGCCCTCGGCACTGCGGAGGTCGGCGGCCTGCATGACCCGCTCCACCCGAAAGCTGAGGAACGGCTCGGCATCCGCCACCGCGCGGCGGAGCTCCTCGGGCGCGCTGCGGGCGAGGTCCCCCGGATCGGATCCGGGAGGTAGGGCGGCAACGGCGACATCCACCTGGTGGTGGCGCTCCCATTCGTAGACCCGGCTGGCCCCTGACTGGCCGGCGGCGTCAGCGTCGTAGGCCAGCACGATCCGCCGGGCAAAGTTGGAGAGCAGCCGGAAGTGCTCCTCACCCAGCGCGGTTCCGCAGGTCGCCACGGCCCGAGGGATCCCCGCCTGGAAGCAGGCGATCACGTCGGTGTACCCCTCGCAGACGACCACCTCGCCATTGGCGATGATGTCCCTCTTCGAGAAGTTGAGGCCATATAAGGTCCGCCGCTTGGCATAGATGGGGCCTTCCGGCGAGTTCTTGTACTTCGGTCCGGGCGCATCCGTAGACGCCCCCTGGCGCGCCGGGAGGATCCGCCCACCTATGGCGATCGGCCGGTCGGAGGGGTCGAAGATGGGAAAGATCACCCGCCCCCGCCAGGCATCCTGCTGCCGGCCTCGCCGGTTGACGAACCCCAAGCCGGCGTCGGCGAGCACCTGGTCGGAGACCCGGAGGTGGCGGGCCAGCGCGTCCCAGTCGTCGGGTGCCCAGCCAAGCCGGAACGCCCGTACCACGTCGCCGTCGTAGCCTCGGGAGCGGAGGTAGTCACGAGCTGGTCCGGCGTCAGGCGAGGTGAGCAGCCGGTCGTGGTACCAGTCGACGGCGGCGGCCATCGCCGCCAGCAGCGGCGCCCGGCGACGGTGCTCGGCGGTCGCCGCGCTGTCCTCGGTGATGACGACCCCTGCCCGATCGGCCAACCGGCGCACCGCCTCGACGAAGTCGACGTGCTCGACTTCGCGGACGAAGGTGATGGCGTCGCCCGACGTCTGGCAACCGAAGCAGTAGAAAAGCCCCTCCTCGGCGTTGACGCTGAACGACGGGGACTTCTCCTGGTGGAACGGGCAGAGGCCCACCCAGCGGCGCCCCTGACGCTTCAGGGCTGCGTGCTCGCCGATCAGGGCGACGATGTCGGTCGCCGCCCGGACCCGGGCGACGTCGTCGTCGGGGATGGCCATCGCCAGGACGGTACCGCGGGCGGGGGGCCGGCGGCTGCCGCCCGGCGAGCCCGGCTAACGGCCCGGCGCAGCCTTCCTCGCCGGCGCAGCCTTCCTGGCCGGCCCAGCCTTCGCCTGTAGCTCGAGCACGGCCTGCGCCGCGGCCAGGCGAGCCACCGGCACGCGGAACGGCGAGCAGCTGACGTAGTCGAGGCCGGCGGCAGCGAAGGTCCGGATGGACTCCGGGTCGCCACCGTGCTCGCCGCACACCCCGACCTTCAGGCCGGGACGGGCCGCCCGCCCTCGCTCGACCCCGAGCCGGACCAGCTCACCGACGCCGTCAGCGTCGACGACTTCGAACGGGTTACGGGCCAGCAGGCCCTTGTCGAGGTAGGCCGCCATCATCCGGCCCTCGACGTCGTCGCGCGAGAAGCCGAAGGTCATCTGGGTGAGGTCGTTGGTGCCGAACGAGAAGAAGTCGGCCTCCTGCGCGATGTCGCCGGCGCGCAGCGCTGCACGGGGTGTCTCGATCATCGTGCCGATGGAGACCTTCAGGCGGCTCCTGGTACGGCGGACACCGGCGGCGGACAGCGTGGACGACACCGCCTCGTCCACCCACCGGCGCGCCTCGGCCATCTCCTCGCGGGTGACGGTCAAGGGGATCATGATCTCCACCACCGGGCGCCCGCCGCCATCCACACGTTCGAGCG
Organism: Actinomycetes bacterium; assembly: GCA_021779775.1. Taxonomy (GTDB): domain Bacteria; phylum Actinomycetota; class Acidimicrobiia; order Acidimicrobiales; family UBA8190; genus JAJYAB01. The sequence goes on along the minus strand of JAJYAB010000065.1, from coordinate 5,496 downwards.
CCGCCTCCATGAGGGCGCGCACCTGCATGGCGTACAGCCCTGGCTTCAGCACACCGAGGCGGACGCCACGGGTCCCGAGCATGGGGTTGACCTCGTGCCAGTCTTCGGCAGCCGCATACAGCGCCTGCTCCTGCTTGGTGAGGCCGGTCGTCGCCTTCTTGACGGCCAGCTCGCTCAGGTCGGGCAGGAACTCGTGCAGCGGAGGGTCGAGGAGGCGGATCGTCACCGGCAGGCCGTCCATGGCCCGCAGGATGTCGAGGAAGTCCGTGCGCTGGGCGACCCGGAGCTCTTCGAGCGCCGCCTCCTCCGCTGCAGGCGACGAGGCCAGGATCATGCGCCGGACGATCGGCAGCCGGTCCTCCGCCAGGAACATGTGCTCGGTACGGCACAGGCCGATCCCTTCGGCGCCGAACCGCCGGGCGTTCTCCGCATCCGGGCCGTTGTCGGCGTTGGCCCGGACACCGAGCCGGCCCTTACGGATGGTGTCGGCCCAGCCGAGCAGCGTCTGGAGCTCGGCCGGCGGCTCGGCATCCGACAGCTCGACCCTCCCCACCACGACGTCACCAGACGACCCGTCGATGGACAGCCAGTCACCTTCGGACACCTTCGTGGAACCGACGGTGAAGCTCCGTCCGGCGATACGCACCTTCTCGGCGCCGACCACCGCCGGCTTGCCCCATCCCCGGGCCACTACCGCAGCGTGCGACACGAGGCCGCCTCGGGCGGTGAGGATCCCCTGGGCTGCCAGCATGCCGTGGACGTCATCCGGTGATGTCTCGCTTCGGACCAAGATGGCCGCTTCGCCGCGTCCGGCGGCGGCGGCGGCGTCATCTGCGGAGAAGTACGCGCGCCCGACCGCTGCCCCGGGCGAGGCCCCGAGCCCCCGGGTCACCACGTCGTGCCCTCCGCCGGCGAACTGTGGGTGGAGCATCTGCTCCAACTGCTCGCCCGACACCCGTTGCACCGCCTCCTCGCGGGTCAGGCGGATGGCCCGGTCCTTGGTCATCTCCACCGCCATGCGCAGCGCGGCGTTCCCGGTGCGCTTGCCGACCCGGGTCTGCAACATCCACAGCTTGCCCTGCTCGATGGTGAACTCCGTGTCGCACATGTCGCGATAGTGCGATTCGAGGCGGGCGAAGATGTCGAGGAGCTCGGCGTGGATCTTCGGGAATTCGTGCTTCAGCGCAGACAGGGGCTCGGTGTTGCGAATGCCGGCAACCACATCCTCGCCCTGTGCGTTCACCAGGAAGTCCCCGTACTCGCCCTGCGCACCGGTCGCCGGGTCGCGGGTGAACCCGACGCCCGTCCCCGACTGGTCGTCACGGTTGCCGAACACCATGGCCTGCACGTTGACGGCGGTGCCCAGGTCGTGGGGGATGTGCTCGTGGTCGCGGTAGGCGACCGCCCGGGCACCGTTCCACGATCGGAACACCGCCTCGACCGCACCGCGCAGCTGCAGGTCCGGGTCCTGGGGGAACGGCCTGCCGGTGTGGCGCCGAACGATCTTCTTGTAGGCGTCGACCAGATCCTGCAGCCGCTCCACCGGGATGCCGGCGTCGCTGCTGGCCCCTGCCTGCTCGCGCGCCGACTCGAGCAGCCCGTCGAAGTCTTCGCCGGGGACGTGGAGGACGATCCGGCCGTACATGGCGACGAACCGGCGGTACGAGTCGTAGGCGAACCGCCGGTCGGCCGTCTGCCGGGCCAGTCCCTCCACGGACGCGTCGTTAAGACCCAGGTTCAAGACGGTGTCCATCATCCCGGGCATCGAGAACTTGGCCCCGGAACGCACGCTGACCAGCAAGGGGTCGGCCGGATCGCCGAGCCGCTTGCCCATCTTCCGCTCCAGGCGGGCCCTGGCCCGGCCGACCTGACCGGACAGCAGGTCGGGCCAGCCGCCGTGCATGTAGTCGCGGCACGCGTCGGTGCTGATGGTGAACCCGGGGGGGACCGGCAGCCCGAGCACCGACGTCATCTCGGCCAGGTTCGCCCCCTTGCCGCCGAGGAGGGCCTTCAGGTCCATGGGCGGCCGGCGGTGCTTGTGGTCGAAGTCGTAGACGAACGGCATGGGGGGATCTCCTGGTGGGGGCGGAACGGGGGAATCCTAGATGCTCGGGCACACCGGGCCGGCGAGCGAGAATTGTTGGTCGGCCGGTCGAGCGCACGGCGGCGGATGCCGATACCCCGGCATGGCCCCCTCCATCCGCCGGCACTGGCTGCGCCGGGCGCTGCTCTGGTCGACCGCCGGGATCGCCGTGGTCGTCCTGGCCGCGGCCGGTCTGTCGGCCGCCGCGTGGTACCGCCTTGATCATGCCGCCCATCGCGTCGCCGTGCCGGCAGCCCTGCTCGTCGGAGGGCACGGCGACGTCCTGGTGACCGTGCACCAGCCGGCTGGCGCCGCATCCATCTTCGCCATCCGCACGGTGAACGGGAGATCGGTGGTGCTCACCCTGCCCCAGCAGCTCAGCAGCGGTGCCAAGGAGGCGGCGCTCGGCACTATCGCACCCGAGCGCGCGTCGGCGATGGTCCGTGCCGTACGGCGCCTCGGCGTGCCCGTGTCGAGCTACGTCGGGCTGGACCTGTCCTCGGTGCCGGCAGGCTCGGTGCTCGGACGCCTGGCGCGCGGCCAGCTCGACCTGGCCGCGCTGGTCACGAACCCAGTGGCGGCTTTCGAGCTGCTGACCTCGGCCGGGCACCACCTCACCATCGGGCCGGGCACCAGCATCATGCGGCTGCTCGGCATCGCCCGGGCCCGGACGTGCCTGGTGGAGCACCTGCCGGCCCGTACCGTGGTGGGGCACCGGCTGCTCGTGCCGGCGCAGCCACGTGCCGGGGCCGCAGTGGAACGGTTCTTGACCGGCCCGCACCAGGGCAGCTGCGAGCACGCCACGACACTCGCTTCGGCGATCTCCCGCTGGAGCCACCCACCTCGGGTATCCGCCTGACCCTGGAGCAGGCACGGCAGCGCCTGCCGCTGGCGCCGGACGGTGACGACGGAACGGCTGGTGCCGTTCAGGCGATCCGTTCAGGCGATCCGGGCGGCGATGTGGTCGACCAGGCCGGCGATGGGGACACGCGTCTGGTCCGTGCTGTCCCGGTCGCGGACCGTCACCGCGCCGTCCTCCAACGAGTCGAAGTCGACCGTCACACAGTAGGGCGTGCCGACCTCGTCCTGCCGGCGGTACCGCTTGCCGATGGACTGCGTCACGTCGTAGTCGCACATGCACAGGGGCTGCAGCAGACCGAGCACCCGCCGGGCAAGCGGCTCGAGGGTGTCCTTCTTCGACAGCGGCAGGACAGCGACCTGGTACGGCGCCAGGCGCGGGTCGAGCCGGAGCACCGAGCGGGGCTCGCCCCCGACCTCGTCCTCGTCGTAGGCAGATAGCAAGAAGGCCATCATCGTTCGGGTCGCTCCGGCAGCCGGCTCGATCACATGGGGGGTGTAGCGCTCGCCGGTCGCCTGGTCGAAGTACTCCAGCTTCTCCCCCGACGCCGCGGCATGGGCGCTCAGGTCGAAGTCCGTCCGGTTGGCGATGCCTTCGAGCTCGTCCCAGCCCCAGGGGAAGAGGAACTCGACGTCGGCTGTCGCCGCCGAGTAGTGCGACAGCTCGTCCGCCTGGTGATGACGAAGCCGGAGCCGCTCCTCGGGGATCCCCAGATCGCGGTACCAGCGGAACCGCTCCTCCAGCCAGTAGGAGAACCAGGCGTCGGCTTCGCCTGGCGGCACGAAGTACTCCATCTCCATCTGCTCGAACTCCCGGGTACGGAAGACGAAATTCTGCGGGGTGATCTCGTTGCGGAACGACTTGCCGACCTGGGCGATGCCGAAGGGCGGCTTCTTCCGGGAGGTCTGGAGCACGCCGGCGAAGTTGACGAACATGCCCTGGGCGGTCTCCGGCCGGAGGTAGGCGACAGTGGCGTCCTCCTCGACGGGGCCGGCGTGGGTCTTGAACATCAGGTTGAACGAGCGGGGCTCGGTCAGGTCGGTGGAGCCACAGTTGGGACACCTGTCCCCGATCTTGTCGGCCCTCCACCGCTCGTGGCAGCTGCGGCAGTCGACGAGCGGGTCGGTGAAGTTCTCCAGGTGCCCCGAAGCAGCCCAGATCTTGGGGCTGGAGAGGAGGGCGGCGTCGAGGCCGACCACGTCGTCGCGCAGCTGCACCATGGCCCGCCACCAGGCGTCCTTCACGTTGCGAAGCAGGAGCACCCCGAGAGGCCCGTAGTCGTACGTGGACCGGAACCCGCCGTAGATCTCGGCCGACGGGAAGACGAACCCCCGCCGCTTGCACAGGTTGACGATCTTTTCGAGCAGGTCGGCGGGCCGATCTGCGGAGGCCTCGGTCATTCGGGAAGGATACCGGCTGGATTTTCGCGCTCCGTGACCGTTCGCAACGTCGCGGTGACGGCGTTGGCCATGAGCCGGCCGCGTGGGGTCAGCACGGCGCGATCGCCCGAGCGCCGGACGAGCCCGCGCAGCTCGGGGAGGTCAGGCACCACTTCGGCAGGCACCCCTTCGGCCGTGCGCAGGGCGAGAGCCAGGCGCTCGAACATCCGCTCCTGCGCCGAGAGGGTCTCCCCGGCCGCCATGGGAGAGCGGCCGCTGCGCACGGTGGCGATGTAGCGCTCAGGGGTCCGGACGTTCCACCACCGCCGGCCGGCCCGATGCGAGTGCGCCGCACAGCCGATGCCGCGGTAGTCCCCTTGCGCCCAGTACAGGCGGTTGTGCCGGCACTGGTAGCCGGCCAACGCCCAGTTCGACACCTCGTACCACCGGTAGCCGGCAGCTGACAGCACCGAGTCGGCCATCAGGTAGCGATCAGCCTGCACGTCGTCGTCGGGGTGCCGAACCGGGTCCGCGGCGAGCACCGTCCCTGGCTCGACCGTGAGGGCATAGGCGCTCACGTGCTGGGGGCGAGGATCCAAGCGCAGCACCCCCTCCAAGGTGGCCAGCCAGTCAGCGTCGCTCTCCCCCGCGCCGCCGAAGATCACGTCGACGTTGACCGACGCCAGCCCGGCCCGGGCAGCCGACCCCACTGCCGCTTCGACCGCCGCCGGGTCATGGGACCGTCCTAGCCCGTCAAGCACGTGCGGGACCATCGACTGCACGCCGAACGACACCCGGCCGACACCCGCCGACACCCACTGCTCGAAGCGCTCGACCGACGCGTCCTCCGGATTGCACTCCACGGTGACCTCGGCGCATGGCGTTCTCGGCACGCGCCCCAGCACGGCGGCAACCGCCTCGGGAGGCAGTCGCGAGGGCGTGCCGCCGCCGAAGAACACCGACGACGCCGGGGGAAGCTCGCCCGCCGCGTCCGCCTGGTGCAGCTCGGCCAGGCACGCCTCCACGTAGTCGTCCATCAGGTCGTCGCGGTCCGTCCACGTGGCGAAGGCGCAGTAGTCGCAACGTCGGGCGCAGAACGGGACGTGCACGTACACGCCGAAGGCAGCCACCTCAGCGACCGGACACCGTCAGCGACCGGACCCCGTCAGCGACCG
>JAJYAB010000064.1 GCA_021779775.1 Actinomycetes bacterium | reverse complement strand
GGCCACCGGGGCGGCCGACGGGTATGCCCGGGTCGCCGGCCGGCCCGCTGCCGCTCTGGTGCACCTGGGCCCCGGCCTGGCCAACGGGCTCGCCAACCTGCACAACGCCCGGAGAGCCCATTCACCGGTGGTGGCGGTCGTCGGCGATCATGCCCTGAGCCACCAGCGCTACGACGCCCCGCTGCAGTCCGATATCGCGAGCCTCGCCCGGCCGATGTCGGGATGGCTCCGGGCGAGCACGCACAGCGAGCATCTGGCCGACGACGTGGTGGAGGCGGTCCGCGCGGCGAACGGCCCACCGGGCCAGGTCGCCACCTTGGTCGTGCCGGCCGACCTGTCGTGGTCCGAAGCGCCGGCGCCCGCACCACACGGGACGGCCGGTACGCCGACCGCCGCCACGGTCGCCGAGGCGGCCGTCACCAACGCCGCGACGGCGCTGCGCTCCGGCCGGGGAGCGTTGCTCGTCGGGGGACGAGCCACCGGTCCCGCCGGCCTACGAGCAGCCAGCCGGGTGGCCGAGGCGACGGGAGCCAAGCTGCTGTGCGAGACCTTCCCCGCCAACTTGCACCGCGGGGCGGGACTGCCCCCGGTGGAGCGGCTCGGATACCTGGCCGAATTCGCGGAGGCCCAGCTGCAGGGCATGGAGCACCTGATGCTGGTCGATGCCGCCGTGCCGGTGTCGTTCTTCGCCTATCCGGGCAGGCGGAGCCTGCTGGCGCCCGAAGGGTGCGCGGTGCACCAGCTCGCTGCAGGCCCCGACGACGTGGTCGGGGCGTTGGAAGCCCTGGCCGAGTCGCTCGGTGCGCCAGCCAGGGGGGTGCGAGCCCAGCCGGCGTCGCGCCCGGCGCTGCCCTCCGGGGCGCTCGACGCCCGCTCGGCGGCAGCGGTCATCGGTGCGTTGCTGCCCGAGGGCGCCGTGGTGTCCGACGAGGCGAACACGTCGGGCGTGTTCGTGGCCGGGGCCACGGCCGGCTGCCCCCCGCACCAGTGGCTGTGCCTGACCGGCGGAGCGATCGGGCAGGGGCTGCCCGTGGCCACCGGGGCAGCGGTCGCCGCACCGGGCGCCAAGGTCCTCTGCCTGCAGGCCGACGGCAGCGCCATGTACACGTTGCAGGCACTGTGGACGCAGGCCCGCCAGGAGCTCGACGTCACCACCGTCGTGTTCAACAACGGCTCGTACGCCGTCTTGGAGATGGAGCTGGACCGGGTCGGAGCGCAGGGTTCGGGCGCCCGGGCCCGCGACATGCTCGACCTGTCCCGCCCCGATCTCGACTTCGTCGCGCTGGCCCGGGGCATGGGCGTGGCGGCCAGCCGGGCGACAACGGCCGAGGAGCTCGCCGACCAGGTCGGTCGGGCCCTGGCCGATCCAGGGCCGGCCGTCGTGGAGGCCATGGTGGGCCGGATCATCTGAGGCGCCGCTCGATCGGGGCGCTCAGCCGGACGCTGGACTGCTGCGGACACCGACGATGCGCTCGCCGACGATCCTGCGATGCTCGGCATCGTCGGCGTCCGACCGGGGCGTGGCGTGGCCATACTGAGGACGATGTGTGGCCATACTGAGGGCGATGGCCACGCCGTGGGAGCGCACCGAGCAAGGCAACCGGTCCGCGAGGCTCCGGATCGACCTCAACGCCGACCTCGGCGAGCACGACTCGCTGCCGCCAGCGGAGGAGCAGATTCTCCAGGTCGTGACGAGCGCCAGCATCGCGTGCGGCGGCCATGCCGGCAACCGTCAGGTGATGCAGGACACGGCCCGGGCGGCGGCGGCGGCGGGAGTGACGATCGGGGCCCATCCCTCCTACCCGGATCGGATCGGGTTCGGCCGCCGGCGGGTGGCGATGGCGCCCGACGTGCTGGCCACCAGCCTGCTCGACCAGATCAGGAGCCTGGTCGGTGCCGCCCGGTCGGTCGGTGGCGAGGTGCGCTACGTCAAGCCCCACGGCGCGCTCTACCACGACGTGTCGGACGACCCAGACCTCGCCGCCGCCTTGGTCCGCTCCGTGGTGGGCTGCGGCGTGGGCGCGATCTTGGTACAGGGCGGCTCGGCGGTGGCCGATGCCGCCAGGGCAGCCGGGCTCGCCGTCAGCAGCGAAGGGTTCGCCGACCGCGCCTACGTCGCCGGCGGCCGGCTAGCTCCGCGCGGCGCGTCCGGTGCGGTGCTCACCGACATCGACCAGGTGGTCGCCCAAGCCGTGTCGCTGGCCACCGCCGGCGGGGTTCGAGGCATCGACGGTACGTGGGTTCCCTGCACCGCTGCGTCGATCTGTGTCCACGGCGACACGCCCGGTGCCCTCGGGCTGGCAGTCGCCGTCCGCCGCGCCTTGGAGACGGCCGGGGTGACCCTGGCACCCTTCGCACCGTGACGCCAGCCCGGCCAGCCCGGCCAGCCCCGGCGGCTCGTACAGCGCTCCGGCCGATGGGCGATACGGCGATCCTCGTCACCGTAGGCACTCCGGATGCCGTCGTGTCGCTGGCTGGCGCCGTCGGTCGCCGGGTCGCCAGTGGCGAGGCAGCGTGGTCGGCCGTCGAGGATGTCGTCCCCGGCGTCGACTCCGTGCTCGTCGTGCTCGATCCCGAGCAGGGCGATCCGCCCGACGTCGCCGACATGCTGCGCGCGCTGGCCCGGACCTCGGGTGCCGGGGACGTCCCTGAGGGCGATGGGGCTCCGTCCAGCCGGGTGGTGGAGATCCCTGTGACACTGGACGGTCCCGACCTGGCCGAGGCTGCCCGCACCTGCACCATGACCGAGACGGCGTTCGCCGGCCAGCTGGCCGGAGCGACGCTGCGGGTCGCCCTGGTGGGCTTCACACCCGGGTTCGCCTACCTGCGTGGCTTGCCGGCACCGCTGGACCGGATCGCCCGGAGAGCGACCCCGCGACCAGTCGTGCCGGCCGGGTCGGTGGCCATCGGCGGGGGGTTCGCCGGCATCTACCCATCGGCGACCCCCGGTGGGTGGAACCTGGTGGGGCGCACAGCATTCGGGCTGTTCGATCCCGGCGTGGCTCCGTTCAGCACCCTGCATCTCGGAGACCGGGTGCGGCTGGTGGAGGTGCCCGATGCCGGCTGGCCGGTCCCGCGCCAGGAGCGGGCTCCCCTTCGCCACTGCGGCCACCGGCCCGTGGCGGTAGAAGACCCGGGGCCCCTGACGACGGTGCAGGATGCCGGGCGCCGGGGGGTCGCCCACCTGGGGGTGCCACGGGCCGGAGCGGCGGATCCCGACAGCCGCTGCCTGGCGAACCGCCTCCTCGGCAACCCCGACGACGCTGCCGTGCTCGAGATGACCGCACGCGGGCCGACGCTGTGCTTCGGCACCGACGCGCTCGTCGCCGCCGTCGGGCCCGCCACCGTCGAGATCGACGACCGGCAGCTCGGTGCCGGCTCGGTGGTGCCGGTCTCTGCCGGCCAACGGCTCCGGGTCGGCGCCCTCGCCGGGCAGAGCCGGGGGGTGCTGGGTGTGGCCGGCGGCTTCGAGGTTCCGGCGCTGTTCGGGAGCCGCTCCTCCGACGTGCTCTGCCACCTGGGCGCCGGCCCGCTGCGCCACGGTGACGAGCTCGGCCTCGGCGTCGCCGGGCGGGCTCGGGGGCAGCTCCTCCCGGCGGAGCAGCGCCATCCAGCGTTGTCGTCCGGGGGACCCGAACGGCCGGGCTCGCCGCGGACGACCGTCCTCAGGGTGATCGCCGGCCCCGACCTGCTCCCCGGTGAGGTGCTCCGGGCACTGCAGGAGACGGCCTTCGCCGTGTCGCCCGCCAGTAACCGGGTCGGGGTCCGGTTGGAGCCCGACGGACCGCCGATCCTCGCCCACGGCCACGCGACGCCGGAGGGAGCAGCGTCGAAGGGGATGGTGACGGGTGCCGTGCAGGTGCCGCCCGACGGCTGCCCGGTGGTGCTCCTGTGCGACCACGCCACGATCGGCGGCTACCCGGTGCCCGCTGCCGTCATCAGCAGCGACTGGGGAACCCTGGCTCGAGCCGCACCGGGCGACCGGGTGCGGTTCGCCGTCGTGTCGCTCGACGATGCCGCGTCGGCCCGCCGGCGGGCCGAGAGCGATCGGATCAGCCGGGTGCGCGGCTGGTTCCCGCTGCAGGCCGGTTGACCGCTGCACCCGTAAGCTTGGACCCCGTGGAATTGTCGGCAGTGCAGGGCCGAGTGCTGGGCAGCCTGGTGGAGAAGTCGCTGTCCACGCCCCAGCAGTACCCACTGACGATCAATGCCGTGGTCGCAGCTTGCAACCAATCCTCGAACCGGCAGCCGGTCGTGTCCTACGACGAGGACACGGTGGCCCAGGCGCTGCAGTCGCTGAAGGACATGGGCCTGGTGCGCTTCGTCCATCCGTCGCACGGCCGGTCGGCCATCCGGTACCGGTCGGTCCTGCACGAGATGCTGGCGATGGACGACAACCAGCAGGCGCTGGTGTGCCTGCTGCTGCTGCGTGGGCCGCAGACCGCGGGCGAGCTGCGCGGGCGGACCGAGCGGATGGCCGATCTCGAGGGACTGCGCGACGTCGAGGAGACGCTCGAACGGCTGGCCGGCGGCGACGATCCGCCTGTCGAGCGCATGCCTCGGCAGGCGGGGCACAAAGAGACGCGCTGGCGCCAACGCCTGGTCTCCGACCTCGTGGCGCCGGCGCCGCCGAGCGACGTCGGAGACGGCGATCGGGCAACGGCCATCCACGAGGAGGCAAGCGACGGCGGTCGGTCCGAAGCAGCCGCCCTGCGGGGCGAGGTGGCGGCGCTGCGGAGTGAGGTGGCCGCCCTCCGGGGCGAGGTGGCGGCGCTGCGGAGTGAGGGAGGCTTGCTGCGCCAGGAGCTCGACGATCTGCGGAACCGTCTGGGGGACTGACCTCCGGGCGGCTCGGCAAGACCGGCAGCTCGGCAAAACCGGCAGCTCGGCAAAACTGGCAGCTCGGCAAGACCGGCGGCTGGCCGGTCAGGCCGACGCCCGACGGGCAGCCACCTCGAGGACCCGGCCGGGCAACCGGTCGTCGCGCAGCTGCCGGCAGACCTCGGGGAACGCATCGGTGGGCCCTCGCCACCGGAGTGCCTCCACCCCAGCCAGCAGGGACCGGTCGACGCGCAACGTCGCCAGATCCCGGAAAAGCATCGCCTCGGGGCGGCCGGCGGCCAAGGTGGCCGCCAAAGTCGACGCGCCACGCACTGATTGGGCGAGCCCGGCATCCCAATCGGTCACGGCATCCGGCACCGCCTCCACATGGTGATAGTGGTCGAGCACCAGGGCTGCCGACCGCTTCCCCCAACCGGCGAGCCCCGGGAACCCGTCGGCGCTGTCGCCCACCAGGGCGAGCCAGTCGGGGATGGACGCCGGCCCCACACCGAATTTCTCCCGAACACCCTGCTCGTCGGTGGTCTTGCCGAGCCGGCGGTCGAGCTGCACCACCCGGGTGCCGACGACGCACTGCGCCAGGTCCTTGTCCGGCGTGCAGACAATCACCCGCTCGACGGCGGGGTCGGCGGCGGCAGCCGAGGCGGCCGACGCCAGGGCGTCGTCTGCTTCGAGCTCCACCATCGGCCACACGACGACTCCCAGAGCCGCAAGGGCGTCCTCCAGCACGGGAAACTGGGCTCCCAACCGGGGGTCGATCCCCGATCCGTCCTTGTAGCCAGGCCAAAGGTCGTTGCGAAACGACTCCACGACATGGTCGGTCGCCACCCCGACGTGCGTCGCCCCGTCGGCCAGCAGTACCGTCAGCGAATACAGGACACCCCGCACCGCCCCGATGTCGGTGCCATCGAGACCGGGGCGCTGCGGCTGGCCGAAGAACTGGCGGAAGAGCTCGTAGGTGCCGTCGACCAGGTGGACCTGCATCGCCGCAGTCTTGCCGGCTTGCCGGCCCAGCGTGCGCCGGCTTGGCACGGCGGTGGCTGCGAGGTTGCCGAGGATCACCTGCCGGCACCAGCCGGGTGAGGGCCCCACGTCGGTCCGGTAGTGTGGCGTGCTGTGGCACGACCGGACCTGGTCGGGCTCGCTCCGGCCGGTATCGAGCCACGCGACGAGCGCTTGTAGCTCAATTGGATAGAGCATCTGACTACGGATCAGAAGGTTGGGGGTTCGAGTCCCTCCAAGCGCGCTGGGAAAGTCCAGTTCAGGGTGGGTTTCTGACCTGAGCGCCCCCGGCATGGCAGCCTAAGTGGCAGCCAAGCGAGTCAGAAGGTTGGGAGGTCCGGGGCCCCTCGTCCCGTGGTCTCACCTCTCGCTTGCCCCTCCTACCAAGCCGTCGCACGCTTGGACGACGCAACCCGGTGCAGGGTTCCACTGAGGGGCCCCTGCGGGCCCGCCCCGTTGACCACGCTCGGTGTATCGGACCCGTCCTCTGGGCCGCAGCCTCGACCCCAATGGGATGTCCAGATGCTCCCTCGTGTACGGCCCTACCCGTCCCGCCCGTTCTCAGATGACGGCAGCCATTGGATCAGGGCGCCCTTGTACGAAACTCTCCCGCGGGCAAGGAGCGTCGCGGCAGAGTAAGCGACGGGCCGAATCATTGATTCGACGCAAGCTTTAGCCAAGGCGTTTGAAGTCCTCCAGACCGTATGACTCCTTGGCCTTTGCCGGAGGATCAGCGCGCAGATCATATTTCACTGACGGATACCCCTCAGCGGCTGATGAGGTGCAAACATGGACGTCTTCGATCAGGGTGCTCGTGGTTAGCGTGCCGAGCACCCAGCGGTACAGGATCTCTCTCGCCTCTTCGCTGACGTCGCCCGTAGACCGGACATGGACTCTGGCGAGCCAGGGCTCGGGGATCTCGACGGCAGCCACAAGGACGGAATCGCCTCGTAGGTCCGGGTCCGCTGCCTCCATCACCCACGTGCGGACCCAAGGGTAACCCGCTACACCCACATAGGCTGGTCTCGGAAGCCCAAACAACGCCGCATACCTCTGGTCACCTTTTTCTTGCAGGTTTATCTCCCGGGAATGCCAGGTGCTTGCCACCTCTCCGGTTAGCTCATTTCGTACGACGATGTAGCCGAGGGCTGCGAACTCGTAGTCCGGGTAGAAATCCAGGTTCTTGGCGATATACGAGCGAAGGACTGAGCTTGAGTTATACAGGTAACGGAAGTATGCATCCCAGGTTGACCAGTCCATGCTCGAAGCTTTACGGCTTGTTCCACGTTGCTCTATGACCGTGTCAACAAGATCCATGATCGCCTCACAGACGAGCTCGAGCTCAGGCTCAAGCTCAAGCGGGGGTCGGCCATCCTCGCTCGCCGCGTCGGCGGTCTCATAGAAATAGGGAATCCACGTCGGATGGTCCAGGAGTAGGCGGTTAATATACGCCATACCCTGGGAGATCGCCCCATAAGACTGCGAGACCGATGCAGCCGAAGTGCGCTCGGCCGTGCCCATGGCGACCACGTTCTGTCTTTTGAGCACGCTGAGCGAGCGCCCGGTGAAGACGAGGGCCACTGCCGCGACAACGGCTGACGCAGCCGTTGCCCAGTCAGCAACGTCTGTCGAGGTCATGGCAAGCGTCGATCAGTCGATCAGCAGACCAGGCCGTCGAGAACCTGCCCTACGAGCGGGTCTTCGGGGTCAAGCTCGTAGCTCTCGATCAGCACCGCCACCACGAGGTCCCGCAGGAGCGCTCCGGCAGGAGGGGCACTGGAGGGAGCGGCAGGGAGCCACATGAGGAGGTACGGCAACGTGCCCGGGCGTTCGAGGTCCGGGGCGCGGTAGGCGGGTGCGCACTCGATGATCGTCGCAGCGTTTCGCTGGTAGAAGCCGATCCGCCTACGCCGGAGGTCACGTTCGGCACGTTTCTCAGACGCATCGGGCGGTTCGACTTCGAAGATCCATCCCCCTCCTCGTACGGCGCTATCAGCTCCTTCGTTGAACCGGGTCCGTAGGTTACGCAGGAGGAGGGCCCCGATCCCCTGGTCGCGGCGGACCGCATCGACAGCTATGTATTCCAGTGCTGCAGTTCCAGGGATCGTAAAGGGCTTCGTGACGGCGAGACCGACGAGGTCGCCGTTCAGCAATGCCACGTCGCAGGTCCGGTCACCCGATTCGATGCTCTGCACCAGCGAGCTTGTCGCGTCACGCTCACACGCCGGGAAGCTCGACTCGTAGATGGAGGCAAACTTCGCCTGCACAGCTCCGTCGAGCCGGTCACAGCGCTCGATGTTCACTTCCAAGCCGGCCATCTCCTTGTCCCAACCGCCGCCGACGTCCGGGGCGGCGGCCACATCCGTATCGGCCCTGCACCGCTCCGGCATCATCCGGCGTCAACTCCCGGTTGGAGGTACCGCCACCACCACCCGAGGGGAGGGCGTCGCCCCGTCGGTGGATATCCCCCGAGCGTCGTCGAGGTCCTCCGTGACGGTGCTCCCGGAGGAGGCGGTTCCCGGCACGAGCAGTGAGGCGATGACACACACCACCAGGAACGCCAGCGAGGTTGCGAACGCCAGGACGTAGCCGTGCTCTGCCGGCAGCCCGCTGCGCAGTAGGTGGTCGGCGACCATGGTGGCGGCGATCTGGCTGCCGACGGCACCACCCACGGTTCGCATCACCGTGTTCATGCCTGTGGCGACGCCGGTCTGCTCTTGGGGCACCGCGTTCACGATGAGGTTGGCCAAC
>JAJYAB010000063.1 GCA_021779775.1 Actinomycetes bacterium | reverse complement strand
CGTCGGGTTCATGGCGGTCGAGGTGGTGGTGGCGGTGATGGCGGCGTCGCTGGCGCTGCTGGCCGACGCCGGGCACATGCTCACCGACGCAGGCGCCCTGGGCGCATCGATCGCCGCAGCGCGCCTGGCGGCCCGCCCGGCGCTCGGGCACTGGACGTTCGGGTGGAAGCGGGCAGAGGTGCTCTCAGCGGCGGTCAACGGCATCACCCTGGTCGTGGTGGCGGCACTCGTGCTGTTCGAAGCGGTCCGGCGACTCGTGTCGCCCGGCCCGGTGGGCGGCACAGCAGTGCTGACCGTGGCACTGGTGGGGGTGGCGGTGAACCTCGTGGCAACCCGCGTCCTGGCCCGGGCCGATCGGTCCAACATGAACGTGGCGGGCTCGTTCCGTCACCTGCTCACCGATCTCTACGGCTTCATCGGCACGGCGGCTGCCGGGGTGGTGATCATGGTCACCGGGTTCAACCGGGCCGACGCCATCGCCTCATTGGTCGTGGTGGTCCTGATGGCCAAGGCTTCCTGGCAGCTGCTCGGCGCGGCAGGACGGGTCCTGCTGGAGGCGGCTCCCGAGGGGGTCGAGCTCGACGAGGTGCGGGCACACCTCCTCGCCATCGCGCACGTGCGTGCGGTCCACGACCTGCATGTGTGGACGGTGACCAGCGCGCTGCCGGCGCTGTCGGCCCACGTGGTGGTCGAGAGCGGATGCTTCGCCGACGGCCACGCTCCTCAGATCCTCGACGAGCTCCAGGCATGCGTCAGCGGGCACTTCGACGTCGAGCACTCGACGTTCCAGCTGGAGACCGCCGGGCACATGCACCACGAGTTCGAGACCCACCGGTGAGCGGGTCGCCAGGCGCGCACCGCCACCCGGCACTGCACCTATCGCCGCGTCCGCGGTGACGCCTTCGGCATAGTTGGGAGGATGGCCGACATCCCGTTGACGCCCACACCGGTGGCCGGCTGATCGGACCCGGCACCGGTGGAGTGGTACGTCGACCGGATCGGCAAGCTCGAAGCCCGGCGAACCGGCGAGCAGGTGCTGGACGCCGCTCGGACCGTTCGACCTCATCGTTGCGGGCTTCGCCACCCACCATCTGGAGGACTCGAGGAAGCAGGCACGCTTCACGGAGGCAGCATGGCAAACGTCGACTGCCTGTGGCGCTGGAGAGGGTTCGCCCTCCTCGTCGGCGAGGCGGTAGAGGAAGACTGACCGCTGTCAGGTGGCCGGACTGACCGAGCTCATAGAGAAGTCCGGCACCCGCAGCGGCGGCATGGCGGTCCGCGGGAACCACTCGTTCCACTCCCGGGACAGCGCCAGCTGCGTGGATCCAGCCACACCGGCCCGGGCCAGGACATCGACCGGGCTCTCGTTGAAGCGGAAATTGTTGGCAGCGCCGACGACCTCGCCGCGCTCCACGAGGTAGACACCGTCACGGGTGAGCCCCGTCAGCAGCAAGGTGGTGGGGTCCACCTCGCGGATGTACCAGAGGCACGTCAGGAGCAGCCCGCGCTCGACGCCTGCCACCAGGTCGCCGACCGATCCCGCCGCCCCGGGCAGCTCGAGCACGAGGTTGTCGATCGGCCCGGCCGGCTGCACCCCGGACCGGGCGGCCGCCGCACGGTGATAGCGCAGCCGGGCGAGGCGACCCGCCTCCACCCACGCGGTGCGCGAGAGGGGCATCCCGTCGTCGAACACCGACACGTCACGCGCCGACGCGGTCGCCACGACGAACGGGCAGCACGCCAAGCCGGCCTCGGCCGGATCGCTTCGCAGCTCGAACGGCAGGGCGAAGAGCTGCTCGCCCAGCCGCGTGCCGCCACCCGGCGCCGACAAGACGCTCTGGCCGTCTTCGGCATCGCGACCGCCCACCGCGTCGCCCAGCATGCAGACCAGGTCGGCCACGGCGTCGGGGGGGAGCACGGTGTCGTAGTGGCCGGCAGGCAGATCGACGCGCCGCGCCGACCAGCCGAGCCGGTCGGCGGCCTCGCGGTGCAGGCCGTGGAGCGACACGTCGTCGAAGTTCCTGGTGCCCCTGCCCACCCAGGCCGACGCCGAACCGTCGCCGGCACGCGCCACCACCTGGATCCGGCCCGTGGGCTGGACATGCCGGCGGCGAAGCCCGGTCGAGCTGGCCACCGTCACGGTCGACATCGCGTGCTCGGCGAACCCGGCCAGCACATGGCCCGACGACCGGGCCATGGCGAAGGCCTCCCCGAGCTCGCCGATCACGCCTTGCAGGACCTCGGGACCCGTGCCGGGAGGCGGATCATCGAAGTCCCGGTCGACGTCGCCGTCGACCAAGGGCGCCGCATCGTCGGCGGGCGACGCTGCTGCGGCATCGGCCCGAGCGGACGCCACCAGGTCGTCCACGTCGACGGCCCCGCCCCGGCTGACCACCCCCACCGACCGGCCGGCCGCCCCCCGGTGGAACACCGCGACAGTGACCCGGCGCACCCGGCGGCGGCCGTTGCTCGTCGGCTGGTTGTTGGCGAAGCGCACCTCGATCTCGGCACCGTCCTCCACCACCACCACGCACTCGTCGCCATGGCCGGCGGCCAGGGCACGCTCGGCGACCTGCCCAGCCGGTTCGAGATCACCCCGGCCGAGATCACCCCGGCCGAAGGCGTCCGACCCGGACAGGGGCCCGGCGCCGGTCACCGGCCGGCCTCGCTGCGGGTGTTGAGCACGTTCACCCCGCGGAACCGCGCCGACGGGCATCCATGGCTCACCGGGGCCACCTGGCCAGGCTGCCCCTTGCCGCAATTGAACGCCCCGCCCAGCACCCAGGTGGCGGGGCCGCCCACCGCGTCCATCGATCCCCAGAAGTCCGTCGTGGTGGCCTGGTAGGCGACGTCCTTCACCTGGCCGACCAGACGCCCCCCCTCGATCCGGTAGAAGCGCTGGCCGGTGAACTGGAAGTTATGGCGCTGCATGTCGATGGACCAGCTCTTGTCCCCCACCACGTAGATCCCGCGGTCGGTGCCGGCCACGAGCTCGGCGGTGCTCGGCCCCCCGGCTCGTGGCTGCAGCGACACGTTGGCCATCCGCTGCATCGGCACGTGGAGCGGAGAGTCGGCGAACGCGCAACCGTTCGACCGGGCGAAGCCGTGGGCGGCGGCCATCGCCCGGTCGGTCTGGTAGCCGACCAGCAGCCCGTCACGGACCAGGTCGAACGACTGGGCGGCCACCGCTTCGTCGTCATAGGCCACGGTGGCCAGGCCGTACGGCTCCGTGCGGTCGCCGGTGACATGCATCAGGTCGGTGCCGTAGCGCAGCGACCCGAGACGGTCGACGGTGGCGAACGAGGTTCCGGCGTAGGCCGCTTCGTACCCGAGGGCGCGATCGAGCTCCGTGGCGTGCCCCACCGACTCGTGGATCGTCAGCCAGAGGTTCGACGGGTCGATCACCAGGTCGTACACGCCCGGGGCGACCGTCGGCGCCGCCGCCTTGGCCGCCAGCAGCTCGGGCAGTTCCTCCACCTCGCCGGAGAGGTCCCAACCTTCTCCCTGCAGGTACTCCCAGCCCCGACCGGCCGGCGGTGCCAAGGTCCGCATGGTCTCGAACACACCGTCGGGGCTCACATGCACCGCTTCGACGACCGGGTGCACCCGCACACGGCGCTGGGTGGCTGCGTTCCCGGCCAGGTCGGCGATGTGCTTGTCCTCCACGACGGCGACGACCGACGCCGCCGCATGGTCGACGGCGGTGGCACGCAGCACGTGCTCGGTCCACCCCTGCAGGCAGGCCACCTTGTCGACCAGCGGCACCGCCGTCGGGTCGACGCCGTACGGAGCGACCCAGGACACCCGGCCGAACGGCGGCTCGTCGGCCACCTCGACCCGGGAGCTGCCCGTCCCTGCGACGATCCTGGCCAGCGCCACCGCCTCGTCGGCCAGGGCTGCCGCCGACCCGCGGGTCGTGGCCACCGTGCCGGCGAACCCGAAGAAGCCCCCGTGCAGCACCCGGATGCCGACACCGGACTCGACCTCGTCGGCGGACGTCTCGACATGGTGGTCGCGCACCACCACCACCTGCGAGCGGATCCGCTCCACCCGCGCCTCGGCATGCGTAGCACCGAGCCTGCGGGCCCGCTCGAGCGCCGCTTGGCACAGCCCGTCGGGATCCAGGGCGAGAAAGGTCGGGGCAAGGTCGGGCACCACAGCCGACCGTAGCCGCCGGGCGCCGGCGCGAAGCGACGGTCGGCGACGATCTGGGCCAACATGCCTCGTGGGCACCGATACCCCGGCGCGGATGGCGCCGGGCCGCCGACCGAAAGGCGACACGATGGTGGAGCAGGTGGACGCCGTGGTGGTGGGGCTGGGCCCCGGGGGTGAGGACGCCGCCGGATGTTCCAGGCCCGCCGGGCGGTGGTGATAGCCACCGGCACACGACCGTTCGTCCCACCCCAGCTCGAACTGGACAACCTGCCCTACTGGACCAACCACCAGGCCATCGAGACGGACCAGCTACCCCGGTCCCTCGTCGTGATGGGCGGCGGTCCCGTCGGGGTCGAGCTGGCCCAGGTGTTCGCCCGCTTCGGGTCGGCGGTGACCGTCGTGGAGACCGGCGAGCGCCTCCTGCCCTCCGAGGAGCCCGAGGCGGGCGACCTGCTGGCGGAGGTCCTGCGGAGCGAGGGGGTGACCGTGCACACCGGGTCACGGATCGCCTCGGTTCGCCACGACGGTTACCAGTTCACGGTTGAGGTCGACGGCGTGCCGCCGGTGGCTGCAGAACGACTGCTGGTCGCCACCGGCCGGGTGAGCGACCTGCCAGCCCTGGGTGTCGAGAGCGTAGGGCTCGACGCGGACGCCCGAGCGCTCCCGGTGGATGAACGGCTCCGGGTCGTCGGCGCCGAACGGCTGTGGGCGCTCGGCGACGTCACAGGCAAGGGAGCGTTCACCCATGTGTCGATGTACCAGGCAGACATCGTGGTGGCCGACATCCTCGGCCAGCAGCTGGAGCCGGCCGACTACCGTGCGCTGCCCAGGGTGACGTTCACGGATCCGGAGGTCGGATCGGTGGGCATGAGCGAGCGGGTCGCCATCGAGCAGGGAATCACCGTGCGGACCGGCATGTCGCAGATCCCCTCGGCATCGCGAGGCTGGATCCACAAGGCGGGGAACCAGGGGTTCATCAAGCTGGTGGAAGACGCCGATCGACGGTTCCTGGTGGGCGCCACTTCGGCCGGGCCGACCGGCGGTGAGATCCTCGGGCTCCTGACGTTGGCCGTCCATGCCCGGGTGCCGATGGACACCCTGCGGCACATGATGTACGCCTACCCCACCTTCCACCGTGCAGTGCAGGACGCGCTGTACGACATGACGGCACGACATGACGGCACGACATGACGGACAATGACGACCTGGCGACGGGCAGCTAGCGCCGGCTCGCCGCAGGGATCAGCAGCACGGACGGGCCAGGACCAGCAGGAAGTCGCCGCCGGGCTCGTCCCACATCTGCTCCACCACGAACCCGCCCTCCCACAGCTCGGCCGCCACCTGGTCCGTGGTGAACTTGGCGCTCACCTCGGTGCGCAGCTCCTCGCCTGCCGTAAAGGCGATCTGCAGTCCGAGGTCGGCCAGGTCGACCGTGTGGCTGACCTCGGCCCGCAGGCGCATCTCGATGCAGCGCGACTCCGGGTCCCACCTGGCAACATGCTCGAACCGCTCCGGCTCGAACGTTGCCCCGAGCTCGCGGTTAAGGACGTGCAGGACGTTGCGGTTGAACTCGGCAGTCACCCCGGCGGCGTCGTCATAAGCGGCCACCAGCCGGGCAGGGTCCTTCACCAGGTCGGCGCCCAGCAGCAGGTGGTCGTCACCGTCCATGGTGCAGTCCAGGTCGAACAGGAACCGCTTGCGCTCGCGCTGGGTCAGGTTGCCGATCGTGCCCCCGAGGAAGGCCACCAACCGGCGGCCGCCGCGCGGCAGCACGTCGAGGTGGCGGTGGAAGTCGCCGACGACCGCATGCAATTGCAAGCCGGGGAAGTCGCGGCAGATCCCTCCCGCCGCCTCCCACAGTGTGGTGTTGCTGACATCGAGCGGAACGTAGCGGCCGAGCGTTCCGGCCCCGACCAGTGCGGCCAGGAGGATCCGGCTCTTGTCACAGGTGCCGGCACCGAGCTCCACCAAGGTGTCGGCCTGCGTCCGGTCGGCGATCTCCGCCGCGTGGACGTCGAGGAGGAGCCGCTCGGCGCGCGTCGGGTAGTACTCGTCGAGCCTGGTGATGTCGTCGAAGAGCTTGCTGCCCCGATCGTCGTAGAACCAGACCGGAGGGAGCCACTTGTCGGGCGCGGTCAGCCCGAGCCTGGCATCGTCGTGGAGCGCGGCGCGCAGGTCCTCGGGCCCGATGTGCACCTCCATGGTCGGCGTGGCCGCCCGGGGAGCCGTCGGCACGAGATCAGGCGTCGTGCGCCAGGCGGAGGCCGGAGAACACCCACCGCGCCTCCGGCGGAAAGAAGTTGCGGTAGGTCGGCCGGCGGTCACCGTCGGGGGTCGCGCAGGATCCGCCGCGCAGCACCTGCTGGTTCACCATGAACTTGCCGTTGTACTCGCCGACCGCTCCGGGCGCCGGACGGAAGCCGGGATACGGCCCGTAGGCGCTCGACGTCCACTCCCACACCGATCCGGGCGGTGTCCCTCCGGCGCGGACCGGCGGACAGTGCAAGGCCGGCCCATCGTCCGTGCTCGCCCGCCGGGCGTCGACCGCCACGGCAGGGGCGACGACCTCCCACTCGTGCTCGGTCGGCAGGCGCGCCCCGGCCCAGCGGGCGAAGGCATCCGCCTCGTAGTACGACACGTGACAGACCGGCTCGGCCGGGTCGACCGGTCGCTGGCCGGTCAACGTGAAGATCCGCCAGCCTCCGTCGGCACCGTCCCAGTACAGCGGCGAGTCCCAGCCCTCGCGCCGCACGGTCGCCCAGCCGTCGGACAGCCACAGTTCGGCACGCTGGTATCCGTCGTCGGCCATGAACTGCATCCACTCGCCGCAGGTGACCGGCTGATCGGCCAACGCGAAGGGCCGGAGGTTGACCCGGTGAACCGGCGTCTCGTTGTCGTAGCAGAAGCCGGCACCTTCGTGCCCGACGTCGACCAGCCCGCCATCGTGGGAGATCCACCCCGGTGCCGGCAACCGCCAGGATGCTTCGATCGAGGCTGCCCCCGGACCTGAGGCTGCCCCCGGACCTGGGGCATACGCCGGGAGCAGCGGATTACAGGACAGGACGTGCTTGATGTCCATCAGCAGCAGCTCCTGGTGCTGGTGCTCGTGGTGCAGCCCGAGCTCCAACAGCCGGGCGACGTCCGGTGAGACGCCGCCGGCCAGCATCGCTACCATCGCCGCATCGACCGCCGATCGGTAGGTCCCCACCTCGGCGGCCCCCGGTCGGGTCACCGACCCCCGCTCGGCCCGGGGGTACGGGTCGCCGACACCTTCGTAGTACGAGTTGAACAGGTACCGGTACGCAGGATGGTATGGCTGGTATCCCGGCCAGTGCGGTTCCAGGAGAAACGTCTCGAAGAACCACGTCGTGTGGGCGCGGTGCCACTTCGTCGGGCTGACGTCGGGCATCGACTGGGCCGTCTGGTCTTCCGGCGACAGGGGGGCAGCCAGCTGCTCCGTGAGCGCCCGCACCTCCAGGAAGCGCCCTACCGACGGTCGGGGAGGGGCCATGGTCGACGTTTGGGCCATCGTTTCGGTCTCCTCTCGTGGTGGCAACGCCCGCACTCGGGCTCGCCGTGCCGTCATGCCACCGTAGCGAGCACCGCTGCCCATCCACGTCGCGCCAGGCAGCGGCAGACCGGCCGGGCCGCGGTCAGGACCCGGTGACCATCACCAGCTTGCCCAGCTTCCCGCCCGCAGCGAAGCGGTCGTACGCCGCCGCAGGATCGGTCATCGGCACCACGGCGGCCAACGGCACCTGCAGCTGGCCCCCGGCCAGCAACGGCACCGCATGGGCCTCCACCGTCGCCGCCACGACCGCCTTGTCGACCGGCGACCGGGACCGCAACGTCGACCCGGAGACCCTCGCTCGCCGCTGCATGAGCGCCAGCAGATCGAGCTGTACCCGCGCCCCGGACCCCACGCCGATGACCGACACCCGGCCGCCGGGCGCCAGCGCGGCGACCACGTCTGGAAGGCTCGAGGCTCCCACCAGTTCCACCGCCACGTCGAACGGCCCGGCAGCCAGGGCTTGCCCGGGAGCCAGCGCCTCGGTGGCCCCCAGGCCGGCCAAAGCTCGATGGTGGTCGGCGTTGCGGACCGAGGCCACCACGCGGGCACCGGCTGCCCTCGCCAACTGGACGGCAGCCGTGCCGACGCCACCCGCCGCGCCCGTCACGAGGACCCGGTCTCCGGGACCGAGCGAGCATTGGGTGAACAGGGCGTCGTAGGCGGTGGAGAACGCTTCGGGAAACCCTCCGGCGGCAGGCCAGTCCAGCGAGCCGGGCACGGCCATCGCTGTCGCTTCGTCGACAACGGCCAGTTCTGCCTGCGCCCCGCCGCCCACGACCGCCATGACGCGGTCGCCCACCGCGAACCGTCGGACCTTGGCGCCCACCTCCACCACCTCGCCCGCCAGCTCGAGCCCCGGGATGTCCGCCGGCACGCCGGGCGGAGCC
>JAJYAB010000062.1 GCA_021779775.1 Actinomycetes bacterium | reverse complement strand
GAGCGGATGCCTGTCGATGCCCCCGAACCGTCGCCAGGCTAGCCCGTGCGACCCCGTCGGCCCGGTGGCGACGCTTGCGCTCTGGCGATTGCCTGGCCCAGCTGGAGCTTGCTCATCGACGAGCGACCAGCTACGCCCAGTCGCTTGGCTCGGTCGTACAGCTCCTGCTTCGTGTGACCTTCGACATCTACCCCGCCGGCAGTGGCACCCGATCCGCGCTGCTTGGCGGCGGTGGACCGTTTCGACCTCGGGTCGCTCGGACCGTTGCCGCCCTTCGGCTCCCAGTGGTCGCCGATCTTCTCGAACGAGTGCTTCAACGCTCCGTACGCGGTCCGGTGCGCACGCTCACCTTCGCCGTACTCCTCGACAGCGTGGTCGTGGGTCTTCGACCAGGTCCGCTGGGCCTTGGCGGTGGAACGGCGGACCGTCGATGGCATCTCCTGTCCTGCAGGCATCGGACACACCTCCAAGCTCACATGTGCGCGCGCCATACCCGGCTCCGACCACCGTCATGCGCGGCCAAACCCCGGCCTCCGAACCGGTCGGGGTTTGGCAGCTCGCTGCACGGCGCGCGGCGAGAGCTCGGGGGGAAGGACTCGAACCCCCGCCCGTTCGGAACCAAGGCCGGAGCATGGACCAACAACACGACGAGCGCTCAGGCCGAGGCGGATGCACGGCCGGCCATCACCGCCATACAGACCATCGATACCGCGCTCACGAACGCTCAATGGCCTGCCTCCACCGAACCCAGGGCAGTCCAGACGCTCCGCAACAGGTCCCTATGTGGTGGGAGGGATTGACGAAGGTCTCGACCGAGAGGACCGGATGGCCCCATCCCTCCACCCAGTCCGTGGAGAGCCTCTTCAAGGTCCTGCTCATCACCGCAGATGCGGCATTCTGGCGACAACCCGATGGAAGGATGCAAAAGCGCTGGTTCGGAGCGACGTAGCGCATCGTCTCGCCGACCATCCGGTGGCCAAGCCAGTGGTGCTCGTCGAGCTCAGCGTCGAACCGACTACCGTCCCGAGCACCGATCGGGGCGGCGTTCAGCCCTGCCTGGCCGACGAACCACCACATCCGCACACTACGGACGAAGGTTTGTGGAGGCGCCAATCCCGATCGGTCTCACCTCGAGCCCCTCCTCGAGCACGACCGTGATCGAGCATCATCGGGGCGCCGGCCCGTCCACTTTCATGGTCGGCACGCCGTGGCCGGCCCGGACTACGACGAGGTGGCTCTCCTGGTCACCGTCATTGCGCTCCCGGTGGATGGCACCTCGGGGCACGTGGAGGAAGTCGCCTTCGGATGCCAAGGTCACGTGGGTGCCCCCGGGCCCCGACTCCATGCACAGCGATCCTCGAGCCACGTAGATCGAGGTCTCGTAATCGCCGTGGTGATGCCAGCCGGAGTCCATACCGGGCGCGGTCCGGACGAAACCGGACCACATCCCGTCCACCTCGATGGCCCGCTCACGAATCGCCCCGCCGGCAGAGTCGGACTCGGTCCGCTCACTCGGAGATACGAGGCGCACGGGCTCGGAATCGTTCACAGGGGCAGTCTTGCGCACCGATCGGGCCTATTCCAATGTCCGGTCACGAGCACGACGGTGCAGTCCCAACGATCTGGTGTCGAACGATTTGGTGTCGAACTAACGCCTCCACTGCAGGATCCGACACCACCGCTCCCTGACTGCACCCTCGGGCTGCTCGGGCGACCGACGGCAAGCGCCGTCAGGCGAAGCGCCGCGGCTTCCCGACAAAGAGGGCCGCGCAGGAGGAGCTGGACAAGCTGCGTCGATCGGTCGCCACGGCGACCTACGCCCCTCCGAAGCGACAGACGCTCGGTGATTACCTGACGGCCGATTGGCCGCCAGCGCGGCAACCAGTCGCCTGGACTCAAGGCGCGCACCGTCAGGTACATGCACACGATCCTGTCGGGCACCTTCGAGGACGCCGTGCGCTGGCAGCGTCTGATCGTCAACCCGGCGACGAGGGCCACTCCCCCAACAGCGACCTGATCTTCTGCCGCCCAGACGGACTCCCCTATCACCCGGTCATACGTGGGCGACGCGTCGGCCGGGATGCAGACGGGCGCGCAGGAGAAGGTGGCCGCCCTCATCCTCGGGTAGAGCCACCGCTCATCAGTCCAGCGTCACAGACGGTGCACTTGAGGGCGTCGAGCTCCTCCAGGCGCGAGGCCATCGCGTCGAGGGACTTCCTGCGCCACCACGCCATCCGGACTCTTGGTGACCAACTTGTGACCACAGACTGCACTTCGTGGTACTTCACACACGCGGCAAAGCCCGTCACCAGCGGCTTTGCCTTGCAGATTGAGCTCGGGGGGGAGGACTCGAACCCCCAATAACAGGGCCAGAACCTGTCGTGTTGCCGATTACACCACCCCCGAACGGGTGACACCGCAGGCTAGCCGATCACCCCCGACCACCGGCAGCCCCGGGAACCGGGCCCACCGGCAGCCCCGGCACCGGGCCCACCGCTCAGGGCGACGACAGGCGCTCCTGCGCCGCCCGCAGCCGGGCCAGCACCGCGACGCGCCCGAGCGCCACCATCGACTCGAACAGCGGCGGCCCCACCCGGCGACCGGTGACCGCCACACGGATCGGAACCTGCGCCTTGCCGAGCTTGCGACCGCTCGACTCGGCTAGCCGCAACGTCGCTTGGTGGAGCGCCTCGGCGGTCCATTCGACCTGTTGGTAGATGTCTACAGCCGCAGCCAACAACCCCGCCGCAAGCTCGTCGCCCCCCACCGCCGCCCAGGCGGCGGCGTCGACCAGGGGCTCGGCGAGGAAGAGGAAGTCGACCATGGCAGGCACCTCGTCCAAGGTGGAGACCCGCTCCTGGACCAAGGGGGCCACCTGGAGGAACACCTGCTCGTCGAACCGGTCGGCCGGCCAGGGGGCGAGCGGGCCGGTGGTCCACGGTGCGCAGCGGGCAACGAACTCCTCGGCAGGGAGCGCCCGGATGTACTCGCCGTTCATGTGGGTCAGCTTCGTCACGTCGAAGAACGCCGGTGCGTGGTTGACGTCCTCCAGGCGGAACGCCCGCACCATGTCAGCCAGCGGAACGATCTCCTGGCCGCCCGGCGGGCTCCACCCGAGCAGGCCGAGATAGTTGACGAAGGCCTCCGGCAGGAACCCCCGATCGCGGTACGACTCCACGGCGACCGGATCGCGGCGCTTCGACAGCTTCTTCCGCTGCTCGTTGACCAGCATCGGCAGATGGGCGAACGCCGGTAGGCCCGCCGGGCCGCCGGAGCGGGCGAGGGCACCCCACAGCAGGATCGCCTTCGGGGTGGACGGCAGCAGGTCCTCGCCCCGGATCACGTGGGTGATCCCCATCGCCATGTCGTCGACCACGTTGGCCAGCACGAACAGCGGCTGGCCTGTCGACTTCATCACCACGAAGTCCTCGATGGCGGCGTTCGGGAACGCCACCTGGCCACGGACCAGGTCGTGCACGACGGTGGCGCCGTCGTCAGGGACCCGGAAGCGCAGCGCCCGACCGGGCCCGGGCTCGATGCCGCGGTCGCGGCAGTACCCGTCGTACCCAGGGACCTCGTTGCCCCGGATGCGCTCCTCCACCGCCTGACGGGTGCAGTCACACGCGTAGACGGCGCCGGCCGCCCACAGCCGGTCGGCGGCGGCACGGTGGTCGCCCACCCGATCGGACTGGCGGTAGGGCCCTTCGTCCGGCGCCATGCCCAACCACGACATGGCCGACACGATCCCGTCGATCCACTCCTCGCGGTTGCGCTCCTCGTCGGTGTCCTCGATCCGCAGCACGAACGTACCCCCGGCACGCTTGGCGAACAGCCAGTTGAAGAGGGCTGTACGGGCGCTGCCGACATGGAAGAAGCCGGTGGGTGACGGGGCGAAGCGGACCCGAGGCGCGTCGCCCCCGGCCGGGCCGGAGGCGACCACCGGCTACTCGTCCTCGACGAGCGAGATCGCTGCCGTCGGGCAGTTGTTGACAGCCATCCGGACGTTGTCGGCCAGCTCCGGGCCGGGCTCCTCGTTCAGCACGTAGAGGAACCCGTCGTCGCGGACCTCGAACACCTCGGGCGCGATTCCCATGCAGACGGCGTTCGACCCACACAGGTCGTAGTCGACGACAATCTTCACAGTTGACCTCCCACCCGGCGGCGACCACCCGGCGGCGACCACCTCGAACCGCCAGCAGTGTAGCGGTCGACACCGGCAGCCCTGATCTGCGCGTACACCCGTAGGTGCAGCTTCGAGGTGGCGAAAACCTACGCCGGCGCCATGCCGATCACCGAACCGCCTACGCCGGCGCCATGCCGATCACCGGACCGCCTGATGGCGCCGAGACAGCACCGTCGAACGGTGCATCGCCGAACGAGAAGATCCCCCCGTCAGACGCCACCAACCAATAACCCTTGCCGTCCGCCGTAGCAGCGATACCGACCACCGGCTGGTTCAACGGCTTCCCACCCATCGACCCGAAGAACCCGGCATCGCCGAACGAGAAGATCCCCCCGTCAGAGCCGGCCAAATAGTACCCGGCTGGGCTGACGGAGAACGACTGCTGGACCTGCGCGGCCGCCAGGTACGACCCGCCACCCGCCTGGTTGGCGTCGATGGTGCAGGTACCGGGCGCGGCGAACGACACGGTGGCGCCGGACACGGTGGCGCCGGACACGGTGCACACCGCCTGCGCCGACGGGTCGACGGAGAAGGTCACGGCGTTACCAGAGCCCCCGCCGGTGGCGGTCACCGTGTACGGGCTGCCACCCACGACCGCGCTCGCCGGCGGCGTGCTGGTGAAGGCGATGGCCTGCGGCGTCCCGACCCCGAACGACTGGGTCCTGGGCGACGCCGGGTTGTAGGTGGAGCTCCCGGCCTGGTTGGCGTCGATGGTGCAGGTGCCGGCTCCGGTGAACGACACCGAGCTCCCCGACACCGAGCTCCCCGACAGCGAGCACACCGACGCCGAAGACGCGTCGATCGCCAGCAGCACCGGCAGCCCCGAGGTCGCCGTGGCCGTCACGGTGTACGGCGATCCGCCTACCGCAACGGAGGTGGGCGGCGTCGAGGTGAACGTGATCGACTGGGGCGTCTTGCCCGCCGTCCCCACCGGGAACGACTGCTGAGCCTGCGGCGCCGCCAAGTAGCTGCTGTTCCCGGCTTGGTTGGCGTCGATGGTGCATTGCTGTGCCAGCAGGAACGTCACCGTGGCGCCGGAGATCGAGCAGTTGCCGGTCGCCGAAGGATCGATCGAGAACGACACCGGCAGTCCGGACGACGCCATGGCGGCGACGGTGTAGGTGGCGCCCCCCGCTACCGGGCTGTACGGCAGTGGCGAGGTGAAGGTGATGGTCTGCGATCCTTTGCCGACGGTGAGCACCTGCTGGATCTGGGGAGCCGGCACGTAGCTGGCATTGCCGGCTTGGTTGGCGTCGACGACGCACGACCCCATCGCGTTGAACGTCACGGTGCCGCCGGTCATGGAGCACACCCCCGCAGCCGAGGGGTCGACGGTGAGCACCACGGGCAACCCCGAGGTGGCGGACGCCGAGGGCATGTAGGTCCCGCCCACTGCGGGTGCAGCGTCCGACGACGTGAAGCTGACCGTCTGGGATTTCAAGATGGTCATCGACGCCAGCACGGTGGGCGGTGCCGAAGGAGGCGTGACGGAGGTGTTGCTGCCGGAGGTCGGGTACCCGTCGAAGACCCCTGTCTGGTGGCCGACGATCGGCACCGTCAGGTCGGTGGTGGTCGTGAACTCGGTGATGGTCTGCTCGCCGACCGTGCCGCCGGCTCCCGTGGCCTGCAGCTGCAGCGTCCCGGTCGGCATGGTCAACGTGGCGCCGCCCGGCACGTGGACCGACGACGGCAGGCTGACTTCGACGTAGGGCGTGCTGTTGTGGACATACGATCCCGAGGCCGCTTGCGCCGTGCATGCGGTGCTGGACCCCGTGCAGTACGTGGCGACAGCGGTGCCAGACGAGTACTGGTCGCCGCCTCGCAGCACGAGGCTGCCCGGAACGTAGGAGAAGCCGGCCGGTATCGGAAGGATGGCGTTGAAGCTGTAGGCGAAGTTGACAGTAACAGTGCCGACGGACGACGACTCGGTCGCAGGGATGATCGCCGCAGCAGGAGCCGAGGTGACGGTGACGGTCGCTCCGGGAGCCACCGTGGCCGGTGCGAGCACGCCGATGGGGACGTTCTGGTAGACGTTCGTGGTGGCGATGCTCACCGTCACGGGGTCACCCATGTCCTGGATCCCCGCGGGCAGGTAGTGGATGGTCGCCGTCGTGCACGCCCCCGCCGTCGGGTACGTGAAGGTCGGCGCGCAGTAGGCGAACGTCACGCCGAACCCGGCCGAGTCGACAGGGCTGGCCGCTTGGGTCAGGTTGACGAACCCATGGCTCGCCGACGTCACCACGGCGACGGTCCCGTCACCCGAAGGCGGCGCGGTCACGATCGTGAGCGAGGCCGTGTTGACGGAGGCGGCTCCGCCGCTCACGAGCGTCAGGGCGTCGAACGAGTCGACAGGAACGGTACCGGACACCGACGGGACGAACGATGCGTAGCCGTCGGCGATCGTCGGCGGCGTGGCTGCCGCCGCTGGCGCCGCCGACACGACGAGACCCCCCAGGGCAGCGACGACGACGGCCAGCCCAACGCCCAGGCGAGGGACAGCCAGGCGGTGGCGGCGGAGCGGCTTGCCGGCGTGCCGGCGCCGGCGAACTGACGTGCGGAGCATGACGACCCCCCTGTCGGCCATGGGAGCCCTATCGGCCACGACCACTCGAACCTTGAAGACGAATTGCGCTCTGAGCGGACAGCGTCGTGCATCCACCATGGCGCCCTGGCCCACTCGGCCGGCCCACTCCCCTGGCCCACTCGGCCGGCCCACTCCCCTGGCCCACTCGGCCGGACGAGCCCGCTTCACGGCCGTTGCTATGCTGCGGTCACCGCATGCTGGCTGCCTCCGGGACCTTCCGGCGTGGCCAGCCAGACCGACCGGAGGAAGCGATGAGCACCGCAGTCGACGCGACCCGCCAACCCGACGCGCCGAGAATGCCGCTGTCCTCGACTGCACCTGGTGGTGCGGCAGGCGACCAGCCCGTGGTCGTCGAGGAGATGGTCGTCGAGGAGATGGTCGTCGAGGAGATGCTGGTGGAGGAGATCTCCATCGACGGCATGTGCGGTGTCTACTGAGCCGCAGCCCGCGACGCCGTCGGCGCCCGCCGACCACTTCGACACGGGTCGGCACTACGGCCTCCACCCCCAGGTGGCGTTGCGTCCCGAGCCGTTCGGCGCGCTGGCGTACCACTACGGCAACCGGCGGCTGACCTTCCTGCGATCGACCGAGCTGGTCGAGCTCGTGCGATCGCTCGACACCCATCCCAGCGTGGACGACGCCCTGGCGGCATTGCCGGTTCCGCCGCAGCGATGGTCCACCATGCGAGCCGCCCTGGCCTCGCTCGAGCGCTCCGAGGTGATCTGTGCACGCTGATCCGACCGCCGCCGCCGCCGCCCCTGGTCCGGCGAGCCGGGGGCTGACCGGCGAGCTGCGCCATGGGCTCGATGCGCCCATCTGCCTGACCTGGGAGCTGACCTACGGCTGCAACCTGGCCTGCGTGCACTGCCTGTCGAGCTCCGGGCGGCGCGACCCGGACGAGCTGACCACCGCCGAGGCCAAGCGGTTCGTCGACGATCTGGCCGACCTGCAGGTGTTCTACATCAACATCGGCGGGGGTGAGCCGACGATCCGCGCCGACTTCTCCGAGATCGTCTCCCACGCCGTGGACCGCGGCGTCGGAGTCAAGTTCTCCACGAACGGTGGCACGATGACGCCTGCCCGGGCCCGCCAGTGGGCAGCCATGGACTACGTCGACATCCAGGTCAGCATCGACGGGGCGACGGCCGCCACGAACGATCCGGTGCGTGGGGTCGGGTCGTATGCCGCAGCACGGCGGGCGATGGACCTGCTGGCCGACGCCGCGTTCGGGCCGTTCAAGATCTCGGTCGTCGTCACCAGGCTGAACGTGCCCGAGCTCGGCGATCTGGCCGAGCTGGCAGCCGGCTATGGCGCCGAGCTGCGCCTGACCCGCCTCCGGCCGGCCGGGAGGGGCGCCCAGACCTGGCGCGACCTCCACCCCACCGCCGAGCAGCAGCGCACGCTGTACCACTGGCTGGTGGAGCGCCCGCACGTGCTGACCGGCGACTCCTTCTTCCACCTGTCTGCCCTGGGCGAGCCGCTTGCCGGTCTCGACCTGTGCGGCGCCGGGCGGGTGGTGTGCCTGGTCGACCCGGTGGGCGACGTCTACGCCTGCCCCTTCGTCATGCATCCCGAGTTCAAAGCGGGCACCATCAGAGGCGCCGGCGGGTTCAGCGAGGTGTGGCGGCACGCCGACCTGTTCACCGAGCTGCGCCAGCCGTCGACGGGGGGCGCCTGCAACGCCTGCAACGCCTGCGACGCCTTCGGGTCCTGTCAGGGCGGGTGCATGGCCGCCAAATTCTTCACGGGACTGCCGATCGACGGACCCGACCCGGAGTGCGTGCTCGGCCACGGCGAGCATGCCCTGGCCGCTGTGGCAGCGGGCACGGCGCCGAGCCCGGGAGCGGGCCACTCGAAGCGGTCCCCGGTATCGGTC
>JAJYAB010000061.1 GCA_021779775.1 Actinomycetes bacterium | reverse complement strand
CCTTGGCGTGAACCACGGATGTAGGCACAGACACATTGTAACATTCGATCGATTACAAAGCATCACCAGCGATGCCGCAGGCAGAGGTCGACTACTGCTCGGTCGTCGGCTCGGGCGCCATAAGACGCGGCGGATCCTCACATTGACGAGCGCCACTTCCGGACATTCCGACCACTGGCGGGTGGTCATTTCACCTGGTTGCCAGCAGACGAGCCAGCTCGCTGATCCGTTCCTCGGCGAGGCGCTTCGCCCGTCTCTCGCTCGCCGCCGACGGCCCGGCGGGGGCGGGACGGTGTCAACGGCTACGTCGTGAGGCGACCGGCTACGTCGTGAGGTAGCCGGACAAGAACCCGAGAGTGGGCGACTCCTCGCCGGTGAAGAAGGAGCCGGTGTGGCACCCCTTCGAGATGTCAAGGACGGCGTGGGACGGCAACGCCATAGCGCGAGCGCTTGTACCCCCGGGTTGATGAGCTCGTCAAGGGCGAGTCATATCGCAAGCGCCAGAAGCCACAGGCAGCGTCAAGGACCAACGTTAACCAAGAGCAGCGGGCCCGCACGAGGGCCACTAGTTCACATCGCCATCCCGGTCCGGCAGCCTCACGGTCGACCGGCACGGTGATGGAGGAGGTGGTCCCATAGGGGTGACAGAAGGGTGGTCCGATGGGTGTGGCGAGTCACACCCGGCGGTGGCGAAGGAACCAGCCGCATGAAACCAAGCACCTTGGGTGCCGGAATGCACACCCGGAGGAAGACCAGCAGCGCCCACACGGTCCCCCGCGCCACACGGTCCCCCGCGCCACACGGTCCCCCGCGCCACACGGCCCCCCGCGCCACACGGTCCCCCGCGCCACACGGCCACACGGCCACACGGCCATACGGCATGATCCTCGGATGGGAATGAAGAACCGGGAACGGCGCCGGGCGAAGCAGGCCAAGCGTCGCACCGAGCAATCACACCGGGCATCGGGCGCCGAGGACGCACACCGGACCGGTGGGCCAGGCGGTCCCGGGGGCAACCGCCAGATCATCGATGCCATCATCCTCCGTGCAGCGCATGCCGCCTGCACCGACCAAGCAGACACCGGTGCACTGGTCGACCTTCTCGCCAACCGGTCCGAGGAGGTCGGCGGCCCGCTCTTGGTGGCCGAACGGCTCGATAACCAACTCGTCAGGTTCGTGAGCTCGGCGCTCCGCAACGGCTGGGAGCCCCTCGACGTCTCGCGGGTGGCGAAGCGCAAGGGCGGCAGCGATGTGCTCGCGTTCACCAACGGCGTGCTGCCCGAGGCGGCCCGGCACGCTGGGCACCCCGCAGTCCGCATGCGGTGGGACGAGCAACTCGCCATGTTCCGCACTGACGGGCGATCGCTCGACCCGCGAGCAGGGACATGGCCCGCCGATGTCGCCGTGGCGATCGATGCCATCGGGTTGCTGGCCCACCTCCCCGTGCTGGTCGACCTCGGAACCGTCGCCGGGCACCGGTCTGCGCCGATGGACCATGCCGACGCCGGCATCCTCGACAAGGTCCGGGGCCTGCTGGCCAAAGCCGAGTCGACCGAGTTCCCCGAGGAGGCCGACGCCTTCATGGCCAAAGCACAGGAGCTGATCACCCGGCACAATCTCGAGCGGGCCCTGGCCGACGCGGGAATGGGAGACGGCGCTGGCCATCCGGACCTCGAGGCTCGTCGGTTCTGGCTCGACGATCCGTACCTGCCGGCCAAGGCCCTGCTGCTGGCCGTCGTTGCCGACGCCAACCGCTGTCGCGCCATCTCGGACGAGGATCTGGGGTTCGTGACGCTGGTCGGTCACCCCGGCGACGTGGACGGCAGTGAGGTGCTCTTCACCTCCCTGCTGGTGCAGGCCACTCGCCGGATGGCCGTCGCCGGGACAGTGCAGGGTGCACCCGGTTCACGGACTCGCCGCCCCTCGTACCGCCGGTCGTTCCTGGTTGCCTATGCCAACCGCATCGGCATCCGGCTGGCCGAGACCCGCGACGCGGCCACCGCCGCCGCCGCCGCCGAATCGGGTGGGGCACTGCTCCCTGTCCTCGCTCGTCGCCAGGACGAGGTCGAGGACGCGGTGAAGCAGCTCTTCCCCAAGCTCGTCCAACGGCAGATGTCGATCACCGACCATGCCGGCTGGGCAGCAGGTACGGCCGCCGCCGACCTGGCCGACATCGGCGTCCGACTCGTCCTGCCGGCCGGCGCACCGTAGCCTTACGGGGTGCCCACGGATCCTGTCGACCACGACGACCACCGTCAGGATGCTCACCAAGAAGGACAAGCCGGGCGATTGACCCTCGGCCAGCGTCTGCTCACGTCCCTCCCCCAGATGCGCCGGGCTGACGCCCACGACTCGCCGGATCGATCACCGAGCACCGACAGCCTGGCCACGGACGCATCGCCGGCCCTCGACGCGGAGCCGACCGACGACCCGGAGACAGCCCCGGACCTAAGCGACGGCAGCGCAGACGGCCGCGCAGGCGGCCGCGGGCGGCGGGTGCGCGACACGTTGCTGAAGCCCCCGCCTGCTGGCCGGCCAGCTCGCAAGCTGGACCCAGCGCAGACGATGACGCCGGTGGAGCTCGCCTACGCCATCAAGCGGGTCGATGACCGCGAGCGGGCCGTCGCCCTGTTCACCGGGATCATGGGCATTGTCTTCGGGATCTTCATCACCGTGTTCGCCATCCATATCAACCCGGCCGTCGGCCACAAGAACCACGCCTCGCCGACCACCATCGCCTACGAGGGTGGTGCCCGGGTGCTACTGGCGCTGCTGGTCCTCGGTGCGGCCTTCACCAGGCGCCGCTCGTTCATCGGCTTTACGCTCCTGTTCCTCGGCACCGCCATGGGCAACCCGCTATTCGCCATGCCGTTCTGGATCGTCGGCGGCTGGATGATCTGGCGGGTCTTCAAGTGGCAGAAGGTCCTGACCGCCAAAGGCGGCGACCCGGAGCGCCGGGCGGCGGGCGGCGCTACCCGATCGGACCGGGGCAACGGCCGGGTAGCGCCAACCCGTTCCTCGGCACCGCGAGCTGGTGGTCGAAGGGGCAGGCCGGCACCCGCAGGACCGACGCCCAGCAAGCGGTACACGCCGCCAAAGCCGTCACGTCCGAAACCGCCGGTGGGCTAGGAGCGGTGTGATGATCCCGGCCTCCGGCTGGCTCACCCGGCGAGCGACCCGGGCTCCACCAGCAGAGCCGAGCGCAGCAGGTGGAGGATCTCATGACGCCGGCGGACCAGGGACCGGGCAGTGGGCTCCTCGCCAAGGGCTCGCAGCACCTCCACCTCGGTGATCATGCCCACCACCGTGGAGTAGATGGCGAGCAGCAGGAGGTTCGGCTCGTGCCGCCGCATGTGCCCGGCGTCCATCTCCGCCTGCAGGAAGCCCGATGCCCGGCCCACCAACGGGTCGAGCGCATCCCGCAGTCGGGTGGCCGCCGGGGTGCCCAGGCGACCGACCTCGCGGACCAGACCGATGAGCTCTGGGCGCCGCGCGGCCAGCCGGAAGACGGACCGGACCACCGCCTCCACCCGGGACCAGCTCTCACCAGCCCGGTCGAGCGCCGCCTGCAATGCCTCCCCCAGCTCGGCCGCCGATCGGTCGATGACGGCTTCGAGCAATGCCTCCTTCGACCCGAACCAGTACAGGATGGACTGCTTGCGTATGCCGAGCGTGTCGGCCAGGGCATCGAGCGAGGTGGCGTCGTAGCCGGGCGAGGCAAACGACACCGTGGCGGCGTCGAGGATGCGATCGGGGGTGGACCCCTTCCCCACCGGCGGCGCCCCACGAACCATCTACCGTATGGTAGACCAGGGCGGTGCCCGAGGTGACGCCGACGGAGCCACCGGCTCCCCGCCTGCCGCCCATCGCGCAGGCGCTGGCCGGCAAGACGATCCTCGTCACGGGAGCGACCGGGTTCTTAGGGACAGCACTGGTCGAGCGACTCCTGCGGAGCGTCCCTGCGTGCCATGTCGTGGTCCTGGTCCGCCCGACCCGCC
Source organism: Actinomycetes bacterium (assembly GCA_021779775.1). Taxonomy (GTDB): domain Bacteria; phylum Actinomycetota; class Acidimicrobiia; order Acidimicrobiales; family UBA8190; genus JAJYAB01. The sequence continues at coordinate 4,656 of JAJYAB010000061.1, read as the reverse complement.
GGCTCGATGCGGCAGCCCGCGCCCAGCGCGACATCGTCAGGAACGACTGCTTCGACCGGCTCCGCCAGGAGCTGGGCGATCAGTTCGCCGACCATGTCGCTGCCCGGCTGACCGCCGTGGCCGGGGACGTCGCGCGCGACGGGCTGGGTCTCGACGACGCCGGCCGGAGCATCCTGGCCGAGTGCGACGTGGTCGTCCACTCGGCCGCTGCCGTGGCGTTCGACTCGCCGCTCGACCGCGCCGTCGAGGTGAACCTGCTCGGTCCGTCGCGCGTCGCCGCAGCCATCGATTCGGTGGCCGCCCTGCGTGCGTCCCGGCACCCTGCCGCACTTCCCACCCACCTGGTGACCGTGTCGACGGCATATGTGGCCGGCACCCACCAGGGGGAAGCTCGCGAGCTGCTGGCCACCGACGCGCTGCGCTCGGGGGCTCGCTCCCGGACGCACCCCACCGTGACCACCGAGGTCGACGTGGAGGCCGAGGTGACCGCAGCCCGCCGGCTGCGCGCCGACCTCGAAGCGGCATCACGTGTACCAGGCAATCTGGCCCGGTACACCAAGGCAGCCCGCGACGAGCTCGGAGCGGCGGGCACCCACCTGCTGGCCGAGCGGACGGAGAAGCTGCGCGAAGACTGGGTCAAGGAGCAGCTGGTCGAGGCAGGGCGAGCCCGGGCCCAGGCGCTCGGGTGGCCGGACGCCTATGCCTTCACCAAGGCGCTGGGGGAACGAGCGCTGGTGACCGGACACCCGGGGACGGCGATCACCGTGGTGCGCCCGTCGATCATCGAGTCGGCCCTGGCCGAGCCCCGGCCCGGGTGGATCCGAGGGTTCCGGATGGCCGAGCCGATCATCGTGTCGTACGCCAGAGGGCTGCTGAAGGAGTTCCCGGGCATCCCCGAGGGTGTCATCGACGTCATCCCCGTCGATCTCGTGGTGGCGGCCATCATCGCCGTGTCCGCTGCCGGGCCGGACACGTCGGGGCCGACCGTGTACCACGTCGCCTCCGGGGTGCGGAACCCGCTGCGCTATGGCCAGCTGGTCGAGCTCGTGCAAGGTTGGTTCACCGAGCATCCGCTCTACGACAGCGAGGGCCAACCCATCGTCGTGCCCGACTGGTCCTTCCCCGGGCGTGGCCGGGTGCAGCGTCAGCTGGAGCGCGCCACCCGGACCCTCACCTTCGTGGAACGGCTGATCGGCTCCCTACCGCTACGCGGGGAGCGTGCCGACATGATCGCCAGCGTCGAGCAACGACGGATGGCCGCGGAGCGGGCATACGGCTACGTGGAGCTCTACGGCGCGTACACCGAGACCGAGGCCACGTTCCGCGTCGACCGCCTGCTCGCCTTGGCGCGCCGGTTGGATCCGGCCGACGTCGAGCGCTTCCGGCTCGACCCGGCCGCCGTGGACTGGGACACCTACGTCCGCGAGATCCACCTGCCCTCGGTGGTCGAGCACGCCCGGGTCCGCACCACGGCGACCAAGTCGAAGATGGAGCACCGGCCGGACCGCTCCCGGCGGGCAGTGCTGGCCCCCGAACGGCAGCTGGCCGCCTTCGACTTGGAGAACACGCTCATCGCCTCCAACGTGGTGGAGTCCTACGCCTGGCTGGCCTCGCGCCGCCTGGCCGTCGGCGAGCGAGCGGCGCTCACCGCCCGCATCCTCGGACAGGCTCCGGCACTGCTCGCTCGGGACCGCCGCGATCGCGGCGACTTCCTCCGCACCTTCTACCGACGGTATGAAGGCGCCCCGGCGGACCTGATCCGCCACGACGCCACCGAGCTCTTCCACGACCTGCTCCTGGCCAAGTCGTTCCCCGCCGGTCTGGCCCGCGTACGACAGCACCGCGCCCGCGGGCACCGGACCGTGCTGATCACCGGAGCGCTCGACTTCGTGGTGGAACCGCTGCGCCCCCTGTTCGACGAGGTCATGTGCCCGGCGCTCGGTGTCGACAGCACGGGACGGTTCACCGGCCGGCTCGACCGCCTGCCCCCGACCGGCGAGGCGCGAGCTCTGCTGTTGGCCGAGTACGCCACAGCCGAGGGGCTCGATCTCGGCGAGTCCGTGGCGTACGCAGACTCTGCGTCGGACCTGCCCTTGCTCGAATGCGTCGGCTTCCCCGTCGCCGTCAACCCCGAAGCCAAGCTGGCAGCCATCGCCCGACGCCGGGGATGGCATGTGGAGCAGTGGGAGAAGGCGCCGGGCAGCGCGCGCCAGGCGTTCCCCATGGGGCCGGTCGACCGCGGGGTATCACGCTGGTATGCCCGGCTCGAGGGGCAGCGTCGATGAAGGCCCTCGTGTTCGAACGCAACCTCGGCCGGTTCGCCGCGTCGCGAGTGGTCGCTGCCGTCGCCGGGTCGGGTCGCGGCGCCGGCGTCGGGCCGCTGCGCCTGACCGAGATGGCTGCCCCCGACATGCCGGGCACCGGCTGGTACCGGGTGAAGCCCACCTTGGCCGGCATCTGCGGCTCCGACCTGGCGACCGTCGACGGTCGCAGCTCCCGCTACTTCGAAGATATCGTCAGCTTCCCGTTCGTCCCCGGCCACGAGGTGATCGGCACCGTGACCGAGTCGGCCGTGCCCGCCCCAGAGGCGGAGCACCCCGGCACGGACGGCTCCGGCACGGACGGCTCCGGCACGGACGGCTCCGGCACGGACGGCTCCGGCACGGACGGCTCCGGCACGGCGGTGCTGGCGCCCGGCACACGCGTGGTGGTCGAGCCGGTGATCGGCTGCGTGGCGCGGGGCATCACCCCCCGCTGCCCGGCCTGCGCCGCGGGTCGGACCGGGCGATGCGAACGGATCGCCTACGGGCATCTGGCCCCCGGCCTGCAGATTGGCTTCTGCGCCGACACCGGCGGCGGATGGTCCGATGCCGGTCTGGTGGCTCACGGCACCCAGCTCCACCCGGTGCCCGATGCGCTCAGCGACGAGGACGCCGTCATCGTCGAGCCCGCCGCCTGCGCGGTGCACGCTGCACTGGCGGCGCAGGTGCACGATGGCGCCACCGTGGCGGTGATCGGCGCGGGAACGCTCGGGCTGATCACGGTTGCCGCCATCCGCCACCTGGCGGCACCCGGAGCGCTGCTGGTCGCAGGAAAACACCCACACCAGCGGGCGCTGGCCGCCGAGCTGGGCGCCGACGCAGCGGTCGTACCCGACCAGCTGCCGCGAGCCGTGCGACGACAGGCAGCCACCCTGGCACCCGGTGGGCGACTGACCGGAGGAGCCGACGTGGTCGTCGACTGTGTCGGCAGCGCCGAGTCGTTGGGCCAGGCACTGGGCATGGTCCGCCCGGGCGGCCGGGTGGTCCTCGTGGGCATGCCCGGCAGTGTCAGCGTCGACCTGGCGCCGCTGTGGCACCGTGAGGTGTCGCTGGTGGGCGCCTACGCGTACGACGTGGAGGCGACGGGCGGTGCCGAGCGGCGCACCTTCGATATCGCCTTCGAGCTGGTAGCCGCCCACCGCCTCGGCCGGCTCGTGTCCGCCCGGTACCCCTTGGACCGTTTCGAGGAAGCGATGGCCCATGCCGGGGCCGCTGGCCGCCGGGGCGCCGTGAAGATCGTGTTCGAGCTGGGATCCCGTAACCGCTCGGGCAGGAACCGGCCCCAGGGCACGAGCCAGGAGCGAAAGGAACCGACCCTATGAGCCCCAGACCCGGATTCGTGTTGGAGGTCGACCGGTCGACGCCCCCAACCCTGTTCTGGCACGGCGAGGGCTACCGCTTGGAGCGGCTGCCGGTCGGCAGCCGGGTGCTCTACGCTCCGGAGCCCCACGAGCCCCTGGCACCCGCTCGCCGCGATCCGCCATGCCCTGGCGAACCCCCTGGGCGACGCTGCCCCGCTGTCGGCCCAGCTCCGCTCCGGCATGAAGCTGACTATCGCCTTCGACGACCTGTCCCTGCCACTACCTCCCATGCGGCGCCCCGACATCCGCCAGCTCGTGATCGAGCAGGTGCTCGACCTGGCAGCCACGGCCGGTGTCGACGACGTGGTGCTCATCTGCGCGTTGGCCCTGCACCGCCGGCTGACCGAAGCCGAGCTGCGGCACGTGGTCGGAGACCGGATCTACGACGCGTTCGAGCCGCACGGCCTCCTGCAGCAGCACGACGCCGAGGACCCTGCGAACCTCGTCCATCTCGGCCTGACCGACCAGGGCGAAGACGTCGAGATCAACAAGCGTGCCGCCACGTCCGACCTACTGGTCTACGTCAACATCAACCTGGTCGCCATGGACGGCGGCCACAAGTCGGTGGCGACCGGGCTGGCCAGCTACCAGAGCCTCCGCCACCACCACAACGCGCACACCATGACCCACAGCCGGTCCTTCATGGACCAGCACCGCTCCGAGCTGCACTCGTCGAACTGGCGCATGGGCCGTCTCATCCGGCAGGCCGGCGTGAAGGTCTTCCAGATCGAGACCACCCTCAACACCGACACGTTCCCCGAGCAGTTCCGCTTCCTGCAGCGCCGCGAGTGGGAGTGGTCGGTACGAGACCGTGCTGCCTACATGGCGTCCTCCAAGATGCTGGCCCGGACCCCCGATCGGATCACCCGGTCGATCTTCCACTCGATCAAGGGGCCCCACCGCATGACCTCCGTGCAAGCGGGCGAGGTGGAAGCGGTCCACGAGCGCACCACGGCCAACGTGTACGACCAGCA
>JAJYAB010000060.1 GCA_021779775.1 Actinomycetes bacterium | reverse complement strand
CGGTCAGGCTGCGGTGTGCGCCGTCGTCAAGGCCGACGCGTACGGGCACGGGTCGGTCCCCGTGGCGCGAGCGGCGATCGCCGCCGGAGCGTCCTGGTTGGCTGTCGCCCTGGTCGAGGAGGGGGTGGCCCTGCGCGAAGGTGGTGTCGAGGCACCGATCCTGCTGCTGTCGGAGCCGCCTCCCGCTGCCATGGCCGAAGTGGTGGCCCGGCGCTTGACGCCGACCGTCTACACCCGGCGAGGGGTGGCGTCGGTATCGGCTGCTGCTGCTGCTGCTGCTGCGGCCGCCGGTGCCGTGGCACCGGAGCCCGTGCCGGTGCACGTGAAGGTGGACACCGGCATGCACCGGGTAGGGGCGGATCCGGGCACCCTGCTCGGTCTGGCGCAGGCGGTGGCGGCCGACCCGGCGCTGGCCGTCGGAGCGCTGTGGACACACCTGGCGGTGGCCGACGGCACCGACCCGGGCGACCAGCGGTACACGGTGGAGCAGCTCGACCGGCTCGACCGGGCGCTGGCTATGCTGCACGGCGCCGGCATCGCCGTGCCGCTGGTGCACGTCGCCAACTCGGCGGCCACCTTCGCCTACCCGGAGGCCCGGCGCAGCCTGGTGCGCTGTGGCATCGCCCTGTACGGGGCCGAGCCCGGCGCCGGCTTCGCCGGGACGATCGCCGAGGTGACCGGCGGGGGGGCGCTGCGACCCGCCTTGAGCTGGAAGGCCCGGGTGTCGATGGTCCGCCGGCTCGACGCAGGTGAGCGCCCCTCGTACGGGCGGCGGCGCCCGCTTCCCGAGGCGACCCTGGTGGCTACCGTTCCCGTCGGGTATGCCGACGGGGTGCCGCGGCGACTCTTCGACCAAGGGGGGACGGTCCTCGTCGGGGGATGTCGCCGCCCGTTGGCGGGCACCGTCACGATGGACCAGATCCTGGTGGACTGCGGTCCGGTCTCCGGCGCAGCACCGCCGGTGCGGGTCGGGGACGAGGTGGTGCTCCTCGGCTCGCAGGGAGGCGGCACGTTGCGAGCCGAGGACTGGGCGTCCACCCTCGGGACGATCAGCTACGAGGTGCTCTGCGGGATCGGGCCCCGCGTGCCGCGCCGGTACACCGGCGGCTCGGGCGGGGCTGTCCAGGAGGCGAGCGGTCGTGGTTGAGCGGCACCCCCCCCGGTCGCTGCGAGCGCGGGCGCTGTTCGCCGGGGCGGTAGCCGGTGGGCTGGGCTGGGCGGCCCAGCATCGAGCGGTGACCCGGGCCACGGCACGGATGCAGCCAGGGCATCCCCCCGACGGTGCTGGCGGCGGCGTGCTCGCCTTCCCTGCCGGCGTCGAGCACCGCACGGTGGAGACCGACGACGGTGCAGCGATCCACGTGGTGGAGCGCGGCAGCGGCCCCGCCGTGGTGCTGCTCCACGGCATCGGGTTGTCGGCTGCCGTGTGGGTCGGGCAGATCGCCGACCTGTCGGCCGACCACCGGGTGGTGGCCGTCGACCTTCGCGGCCACGGCGCGTCCACGGTCGGCCACGACGGCTTCTTGTCCCGTCGCCCCCGGGCCGGCGGCCTCAGCCGGTTGGCGGAGGACCTGGCGCAGGTTCTGGCCGCGCTCTCGCTGGAGCGCGCGGTGGTGGTCGGGCACTCCGTGGGTGCCATGGTATGCCTGCAGTACCTCCACGATGCCGGATCGGCTTCCGTGCAGCGGCGGGTGTCGGCACTGGGCCTCGTGTCCTGCGGGGGCGGCCCGTTCCTTGCCGTTCCGGGCTGGTCCCGGACGGCACGGGTGGTCGGGGCGCTCACCCCGGCAGGGGTGCTGTTGCTCGACCGGCTCGGCATCGACGTGCTCCCCAGCCGCGATCTCCGGTGGTGGGCCGGCCGCCTGGGGTTCGGCGGCGATCCTTTGCCGGAGCAGGTCTACGCCACCGAAGCCCTCATCCGAGCGACGCCGGTGCGCACCCTGACGTCGCTCGGGGCAGCCGTCGGGCTCTTCGACATCCCGGCAGCCCTCCTCGACGTCGCGCTGCCGATGCTGGTGGTGGTGGGTCGCAAGGACCGGCTCACCCCGGTGCGCCACGCCCGGGCGCTGGTGCCCGCCCTGGGTGATGCCCACGTGGTGGTGCTCGACGGCGCAGGGCACATGGTCATGCTGGAGCGCCGGGCAGAGCTGTCCGAGCTCCTCGCCGACCTGGCGGCCACCGTGCGCACCGGCCCGTGACCGTCCGTGCGTACCGGCCCGTCAGCTGGCAGCTTCCCAACGCTACGATGCCAGGCGTGGGGACCCTGCAGGCGCTCCGGGCGGAAGCGCTCACCTGCACCCGGTGCCCGCTGGCCGAGGGCCGGACCCAGGTGGTCTTCGGGATCGGAGACGAGGCGGCCGACCTGATGCTGGTCGGCGAGGGTCCTGGCCGTCAGGAGGACCTTCGCGGCGAGCCCTTCGTCGGGCGCTCCGGCCAGCTGCTCGACACGCTGCTCCGGCAGGAGCTCGGCATGGGGCGCGAGGCGTGCTACATCGCCAACGTCGTGAAGTGCCGGCCGCCGGGAAACCGTGATCCGCTTCCCGCCGAGATCGCCGCGTGCCGTCCCTACCTGCAGGCGCAGATCGAGCTGATCCGCCCGGTGGTGGTCGTCAGCCTGGGCAATTTCGCCACCCGCCTGCTGCTCGACACCACCGAGGGCATCACCCGGCTGCGCGGCACCGTCCACCGCTTCGGGCCCGGCTGGCTGGTGCCTACCTACCATCCGGCGGCCGCCCTGCGTGGCGGCACGGAGGTCCTCGCCGGCATGCGTGCCGACCTGGTGCGAGCCAAGCGCTACCTGTCGGTCGATCCACCTGCCGGCGACGGGCCGGATCGGTGACGTCGCGCCCGGTGGAGGGTGCCCGGACAGTGCCCGGCTCCGTTCCGGCGCCCGAGCTGGTGGCACGCACCGTGTCGGCCGCCGACACGAGGGCGCTGGCCCGATCCCTGGCGTCGGTGGTGCTGGTCGGCGACGTCGTGCTCCTGATCGGCGATCTCGGCGCGGGCAAGACGACCTTCGCTCAGGGGTTCGCTGCCGGGCTCGGTGTGCAGGGACCGGTGACCAGCCCGACGTTCACCCTGGTGCGCCAGCACCCGTGCCGTCTGGACCGGCGGCAGTGGGGAGCTGCTCCGGCCGGGAGCGCCCCGGTGGGCACGTTGCTGCACGCCGACGTCTACCGCCTCGATCACCTACAGGAGGTGGTGGACCTGGGGTTGGGGGAGCTGGTGGAGGACGGCGCCGTGGCAATCGTCGAATGGGGCGACATGGCCGGTCCGGTGCTCGGGGACCACGCGCTGCACGTGCGGATCGAGCCCGACCGTTATGTGCCAGAGGACCGTTATGTGCCAGAGGGGGACTGGCGGACGGTGACCATCGGGGGACCAGGTGCTGTGGATCGGTGGGCGGACCTGGAGGAGGCTGTCGGACCATGGACGGCACGTCTTGGACCGGGGTCCTGACATGCTGGTGCTGGCCATCGAGTCGGCGACCGATGCCGCCGCTGTCGCCCTGGCCGACTCGTCGGGGGTGATCGCCCTGGCCGGCGTGGAGCAGGGGCGCCGCCACGGCGAGACGATCGCCCCGGCCATCGTCGAGGTGTGCGCCCGGGCGGGCGTAGCGCCGTCCGACGTGCAGGCGGTGGCGGTCGACGTCGGTCCGGGGCTCTTCACCGGCCTGCGTGTGGGTGTGGCGACGGCGCAGGCGTTTGCCGCCGCCCTCGGCATTCCGGTCGTTCCCGTCGGCAGCCTGCGGATCCTCGCCCAGGCGGCGGCGGAGTCGGCGGCCGGCTCGGGCAGGGCCGGTGACGACGTGGAGGTGGTGGCCGCCGTCGACGCCCGGCGGGGGGAGATCTTCTGGGCACGGTTCACCGTGGCGCCCGCTCCGCCGTGGCACGCGCATCGCCGGCACGAAGACCGGCTGTCTTCCACCGGCGCGCTGCTGGTCGAGCTGGGGCACGAGCAGACGACGGTGGTGGGGGACGGTGCCCTGCGCTACGCGGGGCAGCTCGCCGCGGCCGGCCACCGGGTGGCCGGCCCGATGCTGGCGCATCCGCCGGTGGCTGTCTTGGCCAGCCTCGGGCGCCGGCGCCTGCTCCAATGCCGGACGCTGCCGCCGTCCGGGGTGGTGCCGCGCTACCTCCGCGAAGCCGATGCCCGGATCAACTGGGAGCAGCGGCTGCCTTCCCGCCCGCCTGCTGCGACATGAGCCCTGGCCCGTCTGGCCCGCCCGGACCGTCGGGACCGGCCCGGCCTTCGGGCGCCGGAGCGTCCGGTGCCACCCCGGTGATGGCCGACGTGGTCCGCATCGTCCCCATGCGCCGCCGGCACCTGCGGTCGGTCAGCCGCATCGAGGTGGCGTGCTATCCGCGGCCGTGGTCGCCCACGTTGTTCCTGTCGGAGCTGGCCCAGCGCTCCACCCGGCGCTACACGGTTGCCACTGTCGGCCCGCTGGTTGTCGGGTATGCCGGCCTCATGATCGTCGGGGAGGAGGGACATGTGACCACGGTGACGGTGGACCCGGGATGGCACGGGCACCGACTTGGCACGGCGCTCCTGCTCGATCTGGCCCGCGCCGCCCCCGGATGCGGAGCCCGTCACCTGACGCTGGAGGTGCGCGTCGGGAACGAGCCGGCGCGAGCGATGTACCGGCGCTTCGGGTTCATGCCGGCGGGTATCCGGCGCAATTACTATGCCGAGACCGGCGAAGACGCCATCGTGATGTGGGCCCACGACGTCGGCTCGGCGCCCTACGCCGACCGGCTGGACTCGATCGCCGCCCAGCTACGCTCGCCGTGGTGACTGCTGTCTTGGGCATCGAGACGTCTTGCGACGAGACGGCGGCGGCCGTCGTCGGCGAGGGCGCCGCCGGCCAGGGCGTCGCCGTCGAGTCCTCGGTCGTGTCGAGCCAGATCGACCTCCATGCCGCATACGGCGGGGTGGTGCCGGAGCTGGCCAGCCGGGCACACCTGGAGTTGCTGCCGCTGGTCGTCGCGCAGGCGCTCGAGCAGGCGGGCCGACGCGCCTGGCCACCGGCTCCGGTCGATGCGGTGGCCGCCACCGCCGGGCCGGGGCTCATCGGCGCCCTGCTGGTCGGGGTGAGCGAGGCCAAGGCCATGGCCGTCGCCTGGAACCGGCCGTTCGTGGGGGTCAACCACCTGGAAGGCCACTGCTTTGCCGCCCTGTTGGACCATGGCGACCTGCGGTGGCCGCTGACCGTGCTGTTGGTCTCGGGTGGGCACACCATGCTCGTGTCGATGGCTGGGCCGGGGCGGTACCGGCTGCTCGGCCAGACGGTCGACGACGCTGCCGGCGAGGCGTTCGACAAGGTGGCTCGGTTCCTCGGGCTCGGATATCCGGGCGGCCCGGCAGTCGAGCGCGCCGCCGCCGGTGGCGATCCGGCGGCGTTCGCCTTTCCGCGGGCGATGCTCGGCGAAGGTCTCGACCTGTCGTTCAGCGGTGTGAAGACCGCCGTCGTCAATGCCGTCCGCCGGCATCCCGGGGCGTCCAACGAGGACGTCGCGGCGTCCTTCCAGCAGGCGGTGGTCGACGTGCTGACGGCCAAGGTGCTGCGGGCGGCGGCCGAGTCGGGGGGGCAGGGGATCTGCCTGGCCGGCGGGGTGGCCGCCAACGGCGCGTTGCGTGCCGCGGTCAGCGTCGCTGCCGGTGCCGCAGGGCTGCCCGTCTACCTGCCCAGCCGGGCTATGTGCACCGACAATGCCGCCATGGTGGCCGCTGCGGGCCGGTGGCAGCTCGAGCACATCGGGCCGAGTCCCCTCGACCTGCCGGCCGACCCGAACCTCCGCCTGCCTCTGCTCGCCTGAGCCTGCCTGAGCCTGCCTCTGCTTGCCTGAGCCTGCCTGAGCCTGCTGGGTTGTCTCTGCCGCTTGCCTCCGGCGCCGCCAGTCGCTATCGTTAGCAGTCGCAAGGTTAGAGTGCTAACGCCACCGCCTACAGGAGAATCGCCAGCCATGAAGCTCCAGCCTCTCGAGGATCGCATCGTCGTCCGACCGGGCGAGTCGGAGGAGACCACCGCCTCCGGTCTCGTCATCCCTGACACTGCCAAGGAGAAGCCCCAGCAGGGCGAAGTGCTTGCCGTCGGCCCCGGCCGCCGTGCCGAGCAGTCCGGCGAGCTGATCGCCGTCGATGTCGCCGTAGGCGACACGGTCGTCTACTCCAAGTACGGCGGCACCGAGATCACCATCGACGGCGAGGACCTGTTGATCCTCTCCGCTCGCGACGTGCTCGCCAAGACCATCAAGTAACTGGACGGAGTCCTCATGCCCAAGATCCTGAAGTTCGATGAAGCCGCCCGGCGCAGCTTGGAGGCGGGTGTCGACAAGCTCGCCAACACCGTCAAGGTCACCCTCGGCCCGCGCGGCCGGAACGTGGTGATCGACAAGAAGTTCGGCGCCCCTACCATCACCAACGACGGCGTCACCATCGCCCGCGAGGTCGAGCTCGATGATCCTTTCGAGAACATGGGCGCTCAGCTGGTGAAGGAGGTGGCGACCAAGACCAACGACGTCGCCGGCGACGGCACCACCACGGCGACGGTGCTGGCACAGGCCCTGATCCACGAAGGCCTGCGCAACGTGGCTGCCGGCGCCGGTCCCATGGCCCTGAAGAAGGGCATGGAGAAGGGTGTCGCCGCGGCGGTCGCCGCCATCGGCGAGCAGGCCAAGGAGGTCGACTCGAAGACGGAGATCGCCCAGGTGGCGTCCATCTCTGCCGCCGACGCGGCCATCGGCGACGTGCTGGCCGAAGCCATCGACAAGGTGGGCAAGGACGGCACCGTCACGGTCGAGGAGTCCAACACCTTCGGCATCGAGCTCGAGTTCACCGAGGGCATGCAGTTCGACAAGGGGTACCTCTCGCCGTACTTCGTGACCGACCCCGAGCGCCAGGAGGCTGTCCTCGACGACCCCTACGTGCTGATCGCCAACCAGAAGGTCAGCGCGGTCCACGATCTGGTGCCGGTGTTGGAGAAGGTCATGCAGACTGGCAAGGCCCTGCTCATCATCGCCGAGGACGTCGAGGGGGAGGCCCTGGCCACCCTGGTCGTCAATAAGATCCGGGGCACCTTCGTCTCCCTGGCGGTCAAGGCCCCGGGCTTCGGCGAGCGCCGGAAGGCCATGCTGCAGGACATCGCCGTGCTCACCGGTGGCCAGGTCATCTCCGAGGAGATCGGCCTGAAGCTGGAGAACTCGACGCTGGACCTGCTGGGGCATGCTCGCCGGGTCGTGGTCACCAAGGACGACACCACCATCATCGAGGGTGGTGGCTCCCCGGACGACGTCAAGGGTCGGATCGCCCAGATCAAGCGTGAGATCGACGATACCGATTCCGACTGGGACCGTGAAAAGCTGCAGGAGCGCCTGGCCAAGCTGGCCGGCGGGGTGGCCGTGGTCCAGGTCGGCGCCGCTACCGAGGTGGAGCTTAAAGAGAAGAAGCACCGCATCGAGGATGCGCTGTCGGCGACCCGTGCCGCCATCGAGGAAGGCATCGTGGCCGGTGGTGGCACCGCGCTGGTCCGCTGCCGGGCCGCTGTGGAGAAGGTTGCGCAGGACCTCGAAGGTGACGAGGCGACCGGAGCCCGGATCGTGGCCAAAGCACTCGAGGAGCCCCTGAAGTGGATCGCTATCAACGCCGGGCTGGAAGGCGCCGTCGCTGTCCGGCAGGTGGAGTCCGAGTCCGGGCCGATCGGCCTGAACGCCTCCACCGGGGTGTTCGAGGACCTGGTGAAGGTCGGCGTCATCGATCCGGCCAAGGTCACCCGCTCGGCGCTGCAGAACGCGGCATCGGTGGCTGGTCTGCTGCTGACCACCGAGGCCCTGGTGGCCGATAAGCCGGAGAAGGTCGATCCCGCCGCGGCGGCCGCCGCTGCCGGTATGGGCGGCATGGGCGGAATGGGCGGAATGGGCGGCATGATGTAGCACCGTCTCGGAGGCGCAGGCCTCCGGGGATCAGGTCGAGTAGTCGACGTTCGGTCGGGCCGAGAGGCCCGGCCGAACGTCGTGTGGGGCCGGCGTCTGGCTGACGGCACCTTCGTGCGCTCAGCGTTCGGGACCCGCTCAGCGTTCGGGACCCGCTCAGCGTTCGGGGACGTAGCGGCGCCTGCCGGCGACGTCGATCCACACCCGGGTCAGCCGGTCGGTGACCGGGTCGCGGAACACTTCGGCGGTCGTCGACCATCCGGCCTCGGGCAGCGCCGACTCGCCGTGACGCCGGACGGCCAGCGTCAAGGCCAGGGCCGTCACCGGTGCGCCGGCCACGGCGGCCGCCACGGCCACGGCGATCAGCCAGGTCACGGCGTCACCGACCCGTCTGCCGGCACCTCCTGCCGCGGCCCCACGACGACCGCGGTGCCATAGGCGACGACCTCTGTCAACTGGTTGGCGATCTCCGAGGCGTCGAAGCGCATCATCACCACGGCGTTCGCCCCGACGAGGCGGGCGTTCTCGATCATCCGGTCCATGGCATGGCGACGGCTGTCTTCGAGCAGGCGGGTGTACTGCTTGACCTCACCTCCGGCGAAGATCCGGAAGACCGACATCATGCCGCGCCCGGCGCCGAGCGACCGCACCACCACCCCGAACACCGCCCCGAGCGTTCGCTGCACCTGCCATTCGGGGAATTCGAACGACGTCGAAACCAAGAACGACGGTGCGGCAGCGGGCCAACCTGTCC
>JAJYAB010000059.1 GCA_021779775.1 Actinomycetes bacterium | reverse complement strand
GCTGCGCGGTCAACGAAACACCCGCAGTCTGCGTGTGGAAGCGCAGCTGCCACGTTCGTGGATCGGCGGCCCGGTATCGGTCGCGCATCCATCGCGCCCAGATCCGCCGGGCCGCCCGGTACTTGGCGATCTCCTCGAAGAAGTCGATATGCGCGTTGAAGAAGAAGCTCAGGTGGGGTCCGAAGTCGTCGATGTCGGAGCCCGCCAGCATCGCCGCCTCCACGTAGGCGAACCCATTGGCCAACGTGAACGCCAGCTCCTGGGCGGCAGTCGAGCCGGCCTCGCGGATGTGGTAGCCCGAGATGGACACCGGATGCCACCGGGGAAGCTCTCTCTGGCAGAAGGCCATCACGTCGGTGACGAGCCGCACCGACGGGCGAGGCGGGAAGATGTACTCCTTCTGCGCCTGGTACTCCTTCAGGATGTCGTTCTGGATCGTGCCGCGCAGGCTCGATCGGTCGACCGCGCGCCGGTCTGCCAGGGCCACGTACAGCGCCAGCACCATGGCCGCCGGTCCGTTGACGGTCATGGAGGTCGACACCGTTGCCAGATCGATGCCGTCGAACAGATCGGCCATGTCGCCCAGGCTGTCGATGGCCACACCCGCTCGGCCCACCTCCCCCCGCGCCAGGGGATGGTCCGAGTCATAGCCCATCAGCGTCGGCATGTCGAAGGCGACCGACAGTCCGTCTCCCCCGCTGGCCAGCAGCGACTTGAACCGCCGGTTGGTGTCCTCGGCGGTCCCGAACCCGGCGAACTGCCGCATCGTCCACAACCTGGAGCGGTACATCTGCGGGTAGAGCCCCCGCGTGTAGGGCCACTCGCCGGGCTGCTCGCCCCCGGGCGGTCCGTACGACGCCAGCAACGGCAGCCCGGACATCGTCTCCTGTCGGGCGGCACGCCGGCCAGAGACCGGGCCCCGGTCGTCGCAACGGTGCTGCATGGCCTCCAGTCTACTTCGATATCAAAGGAGTTGCCGGGCACCCGCTGGTCCGGTCGCCGTGGCCATGCGCTCGCCGGGGACCTCGGCGAAGTCCCCGGCAGCGCGTCGCAGGGGCGTCAGCCGGTCGAACAGGGCCCGCAGATCCGTGCGGTCCATCGGCACATCGGCGAACACCTGCCGGTTCATGAGCTCCGTGGCCGATGCCGCCAGCGTCCGGCCCGCCGGCGTGATACACGCCAGGACGCCCCGACCGTCGACCGGGTTCGCCACCCGCTCGACCAAGCCGCTCGCCTCCAGCCGGTCGACAGCGTTGGTAATGCTGGCTGGCTTCACCTGCAAGCGCTGGCCGACCTTGCCCAGGGGGAGCTCGCCGCGGCGGGTGAACGACAGGAGCATCAGGACCTCGTAGCGGGCGAAGGTCAACCCGACGGGACGAAGGGCGGCATCCGCCGCCGCCAAGAAGATCTGCTGGACCCGCATGACCGCCGTGACGACCGCCATGGCGGGGGCGACGTCCCCCCACCCGTGCTCTTCCCACTGACGGCGGGCCTCCGCGATGGGGTCGAAGCCGAGCCGAGCGCTCGACCGCCGGGAACCGGGGGATGGCGTCTGCGGCACTCCCCTCAGGACTCGACCAGCTCGGCGATCTTCGCCAGGGTCTTCTCCATGTCGCGCTTGGCCTTGCGCGGGAAGTTGCTCCGCTTGAGCAGTGCCCGCTGGTGGTCCTGGGACAGGTCCCAGCTCTCTCGGACCCGTGTGCCCTCCCCCACCGGCTCCAGCTCGTAGCGCCAGATCCTGCCCGCAGCGAACCGGGCAAGGAAGTTCGGCGGCTTGGACTGCCAGGCGATCCTGCGGTTCGGCTCGAACTCCACCACGGTGCTCGACATGGAATAGGGGATCCCCATCTTCATGTCCATGCCGAAGGTCGATCCGAGCTGCAGGGGCTGTGGGGATCCCTTGGCCTTCACGACCGTGCCGGAGCCGTCGATGTCGGGATGGCGCGACGCATCGGCCACCAGGGCGAAGATGGCCTCCGGAGCGGCAGCCACCACACGTTCCACGCTCAGCACGTCACCTTGCACGGGAAACCTCCGTCTTCGCTGGTGCTCGCCGGACAGCTTCGCAGATCCGCAGGACCGGCGCACCCGGTTCGCCACATCCAGGGGTCGGCAGTTCGATCCTCGAGCTGCCAAACTGGACCCCGATGCCCCCCGCCCACGTCCTCTCCCCCCGCGTGCAGCCTGGTGTGCTGATCACCGGATGGAACCTCGGCGCGCTCGGTGTGGCGGCCATGCTGGTCGAGATCGGCTTGATGGTCGGCTACCTGGTCGGCGCCAGCCGCCTGCGCCGTCGAGGTCGCCGGTGGTCGCCGTGGCGCACCACGTCGTTCGTCGCCGGCACGATCGTCGTCGTCGTGGCGCTGCAGTCGGGGCTGGCGGCATACGACGACCGCGTCTTCTGGGCGCACGTGCTCCAGCACATCCTCCTCATGAACATCGCGCCGGTGCTGTTCGTCCTGGCGGCGCCGGTCACGCTGGCGATGCAGGCCTCGACCCGACCGGTGCAGACCCGGATCGTCCGGCTGACCCACCACCCCGTGGTGTCCACCGTCAGCCATCCGGCAGCGGTGACCGTCAACTTCTACGGCACCATGCTCGTCTACTTCCTGACGCCCTTCTACCAGTGGTCGCTGGAGCACACGCTCGTCCACGAGCTCGTCCACCTCCACCTGTTGGTGATCGGATGCCTGTTCTGGTGGCTGGTGGTCGGGACAGACCCGTCACGCTGGCACCTGAGCCATCCCCAGAAGCTGGCCATGCTGGCCGCAGGAATCCCCGTGACGGCCATGCTCGGTCTGTCGTTGACCGGTGCCCGCACGTCGATCGCCCCGGCGTTCCACACGGTGGGCGACATCCACGTCGGTGGCGCCCTCATGTGGGTGGTCGGCGAATTGACCACGCTGGCCATCATGAGCGTAGTCGTGCTGCAGTGGATGCGGTTCGAGGAGCGACAAGCCGTTCGGGCGGACCGCATCGCCGACGCCGAGGAGGCACGGCTCACCCTCGCCCTCGCCGAGGTGACCGGCGGGCTCGGCTCCCAGCAGAGCGGGCAGGCCGGGCCCGATCCGCTCACCTGACGTACGGCGGGACAGCGCATCCACCGGCTGTAGGGCACAGACCGCCGGACGCCTCGGTACTGTCGCCTTATGGCCACCGCAGTGTTCTTCCACGCCCACCCCGACGACGAGGCGATCGCCACGGGCGGCACCATGGCAGCCATGGCCGCCCAAGGACATCGCGTCGTCCTGGTGACGGCCACCGACGGAAGCCTGGGCGAGGTGCCCGACGGGCTGTTGGCTGACGGGGAGTCGCTGGCCGAGCGGAGAGCCGTCGAGCTCGAGCGTGCGGGTGCCGCGCTCGGGGTCCACCGTCAGGAGCTCCTCGGGTACCGGGACTCCGGCATGGCCGGCGAGGTGAGCAACGACGACCCGGCATGCTTCTGGCAAGCCGACATCGACGAGGCCGCAGCGCGGTTGGCGGCGGTCTTGGTCCAAGAGCATGCGGACGTGCTGACCATCTACGACGAGCGTGGCGGGTACGGGCATCCCGACCACGTGCAGGTCCACCGGGTGGGTGTCCGGGCCGCCGAAGTCGCCGGCACCCCCCGGGTGTTCATGGCCACCCAGGACCGCGGCCACCTGCAGGATCTGGCACGTCGCGCCCAGGAGCTCGGCCTGCAGCTCGCGGAGGCCGACCCCACCAGGCTCGCCACCATGGGCGTCGAGCCGGAGCGGATATCGGTCGCCGTCGACGTTCGAGCATTCCTCGACGCGAAGCGCGCGGCGATGCAAGCCCACGCCAGCCAGATCGCCGACACGTCCTTTTTCCTGGCGCTGCCCGACGAGGTCTTCCCCCTCGTCTGGGGCACGGAGTGCTATGTGCGTCTTGGCGGGGCGCCGACGGCCTCCCGGGCCGGCACGCTGGTCGACGACGGCTGAGCGACCCGGCACGGGGGCGGGCCCGGTCGTCGACGTCCGGTCAGCCTCCTCGAGCTGCCAGGGTCAACGTCACGACACGCCTGACCGAGCCACGGTAGACGTCCAGCTTCACCGACTGGCCGGGCTGCCCACCGTGGACCGCCGAGGTGAGGTCCTGCGCCGAGCGGATGGCGCGACCGTCGTAGGCGACGATGACGTCACCGGCCTGCAAGCCGGCACTGTTGGCCGGCGAGCCGGGCACCACCTGCACGACCAGGGCACCGGCCGTCGGAGTGAGGTTGTACGCCTGGCGGATCTGCGCACTGACGTCCGCCACCTCCACCCCCATGAAGGCGTTGCTGCTCGGGGTGGTGCCCAGCGAGGGCAGCTTGGGGATGAGGCCCTGCAGGGTCGACTCGGGGATAGCGAAGCCGATGTTCTGCGCGCTGCTCGCCCCGCCCGCCGTGGCGACAGCAGTGTTCATGGCGATGACGTCACCAGCCGAGTCGACCAGTGGGCCACCGGAGTTCCCGGGGTTGATCGCGGCGTCGGTCTGGATCAGGTTCTGGAGCGTCTCCGTGGCGCCGGTGCTCTGGTCGCCCGCCTGCACCGTACGCCCGAGGGCTGACACGATCCCCGTGGTGACGGTGGGCGTCCCTGCCGAGAGACCCAGCGCGTTGCCGATGGCGATCACCGCGTCGCCCACCTGCAGCTTGGTGGAGTCGCCGAACGTGATCTGCGGCAGGTTGGCCGGCGGGTTCGTGATCTTCAGCAACGCGACGTCTTCTGTCACACTCGTCCCGACCAGGGTGGCAGGCAGCGCCTTGGTCTGGCCATACAGCGTCACGGTGATCGTGTCGGCACCAGCGATCACATGGTTGTTGGTAAGGACCAGGCCCGACGGCGAGTAGATCATGCCGGTCCCCTGCGCCTCCTGGCCGGTGCCCGCTCCGAACAGCCCGCCGCCGGTGGACGTCGAGGTCGCGTCGATCGACACCACCTCGGGGAGGACCTTCTGCACGATGGCGGGCACCGACGCGCCGCCTGCCAGGGCAGGGCCGGGCTGCTGCCCGGTGTCGACAGCCGGAGCCCTGGTGCCCGCAGGGATCGCACTGCTCGACGTCGGGTCGGCGAGCACGGCCACCCCGGCGCCGGTGGCCGCGCCGACGATCGCCGCTACGACTGCCACGACCGCCAGCTCCCTCCAGCGGCGCCGCCCTGTCGACGGACCATCGCTGCCGCCGGGGCCTGCTCCACCGGCGGGCACCGCGCCCCACGGCGTTCCCGGGCCTGCTCCCCACGGGGCTCCCGGCTCTCCGAGAACCGGGGCAGTCGCCTCGCCCGGATCCGGCCCACCCGATGCGGTGACCCCGAACGGTGGGGTGCGGGGCCCCCACAGCGGTGGGGGGGGCGCAGGCCATGCAGCCGGCTCCACTTGGCTCGGCCCCGGTACCCACGCTGGCGGCACGTCGGGAGGCGCCCAAGGCGGACCATGCGGCGGCGGTGCCGGAGCGGGCGTGGCCTCGGTGCTGCCGAGGGGCGGGATCGCCGGCGTCGTCGGCTCCGCCGGGATCACCGGCGTCGTCGGATGCGTCGGCTCCGCCTCGTGGTCGTCGCGCCGCTCGTCCACCAGCCTGCTCCCGTTCGTCGTAGTGCCGGAGGCGGGCAAGGCCGCCACTGGCTCCTCCCCCGTCGCACCGTCTTGGCTCCGAAGCGCACCGCAGGGCACGGGGCTCGGTTATGTCCAGGATAGAGAACCATGCCGTGTCGATGGTCCGCTGCGCCATGTTCACAGCAACTTCTCAGAAGATCCGGGGCACCATCCCGCCACGGCAGGCACTGCGGGTTTCCATCGCTGCGCTACTGGGCAGTAACGTGGTCGGCCGGCATGACGCGCAGGCTCGACATCGAACTGACCAGCCGTCGCGACGACGGCCTGTGGACCTGGCGGACGCCAGGTGCCAAGCAGCCGCGGGGCACGGTCGATGCAGCGCTCGTGCCGAGCTCGGCCAAGGTCGGCGACGTGTTCCGGTCCGAGGCGGAGTTCGAGCTCGACGGCATCACCGTGGTGTCCGTGGCCACACCGGTCGCCCGCCATGCAGACCGCGTCGATCGGATCGAGCTGCTCGGATCTGCCAGGCCGTCCGATGGTGTGTCCGTGGCCTACGCGTCTGGTGGTCGTCGTCGCCACCGCGACGACGACCGGCCCGACGACGACCGGCGCGGCCCCCGAGCCGACCGCCCAGGTCGACCCGACGCCGGGGAGCGACCCGAGCGAGCAGACCGGGCCCGAGGCCGACCGGCATCCGGCGCCCGTTCCGGCGCGGCCGGAGCGGGCGCTCGCCCCCGTGGTGCCGCTCTAGGAGGGCCGGGTGCCGGCAGGGACCGGCCGGAGCACCAGCGGCCGGACCGCCAGCGCGGAGTGCAGCCCGGCACGATCCACCGCAATGCCGTGCTCGCCAACCTGCGCCCCGAGGAGCTTCCCGTGGCCGAGCAGCTCCTACGCGGAGGGATGCCGGCAGTTCGCCAGGCCATCGTCGAGCAGAACACCCGCGCCCGTTCGGAAGATCGAGCCGAGGTGGCTCCGGAACCCCTGCTCGCCATAGCCGAGGCGCTCCTGCCGAGGATAAACCTTGCCGCATGGAAGGACCGAGCCATCGCTGCGCGAGCCGGTGCCAAGGACACCGCGCTGCGCGAGCTGCGATCCGTGGTCTCCGGGGCGTCGACGGTCGCGCTCGACGACGAAGGGCGAGAGCTCGCCTCGGTCCTGCGCGAGACCTTGGCAACCCGGGTGACCGCGCTCCGCGACCAGTGGATCGGCAGGATCACCACAGCCCTCGACGAGGGGCGGGTGGCCGACGCCCTGCGCAACTCGGCTCGCCCGCCCGAGCCGGCGGCGCGCCTGTCGGCGGAGCTGGCCATCCGGCTCTCCGAGGCAGCAGGTGCAGCGCTGACCGCCGATCTGCCCGCCGAGGAGTGGCGTGCCCTGCTCGATGCAGTGGTCGACTCACCCGTCCGACGGACGGTGAAACCCGCCGCGCTGCCGGGCGATGCCGACGACGCGGTCCTCACCGACGCCCGGCGGGCCGCAGGATACGTGCCTGGCCTCGCCAAGCTCCTCGGGCTGCCCATCCCCCCCCCGCCGGGGCCTCGCCGCTCAGCAGGCGCGATCCGCCGACCTTGACGTCTGTCGCGGGCTAGGTCGGTCGGGGAGCACACCGCATCGCCTGAGGAACCGCCCGAGCCCGCTCACCAAGTCGACCGACTCCGCCTGAGCCAGCGCCACCCACACCGCCGCCGTGGCGTCACCACCGGCGATCGGCTCGGGGAGAGCGCATCCCGGGCCGTCTCCGACGAGGTCCACCAGGAAGTCCAGGATCACGAAGTGATGGTCCGGGCCGATCCGCTCGGCAACACCCAAAAGCCGGTTACAGCGGACCTTCATGGCGGTCTCCTCGCCGACCTCGCGGACGACAGCGTCCACCATGCGCTCACCCGGCTCGACCCGGCCACCCGGAACGGTCCAGCGGCCGGCCTCCGGGGCGTTCGCCCGCTGCACGAGGAGCAGGTGCTCGGTGACGACAGCCACCGCGCCGACAGCAACCTCCGGCCGACGTGCCGTCACTCCAAGCCCTGGTGCATCGTGATCATGCGGGCTTTGAACCCGGCAGCTTCGAAGAAGCCCTTCGTCAGGCGGTCGCCGGGAAGCGCCGAAGCGTCCACACCACGACAACCCGACCGCTGCAACCACTCGACCGAGCTGTCGAGCAGGGCGCGTCCGACCCCGAGTTCCCTCGCCTCGGGCTCCACGTAGCAGGCGTCGACGATGCCGATCGTTGCGTCGCCCACCTGGTCGATCCGACCGACAGCCAGGCCCACGACGGCATCGTCGAGGGTCCCCACGAGAACCTGGCGTCGACGGTCGGCCAGGAGCCGGTCGATCCCCCCGGGGCGCAGCAGAGCCTTGACCGTCACGACGGCCTCTCGCCGGAGGTATAGGGAGCCGCCTCGGACACCCTGCAGATCGTCCACCGCCATGGCACACAATTCGGCACATCGCCTGCCGTCTCCGGGCACAGCGCGACGGACCGCCTCCACCACCTGTGTCAACGGTCCCTGGCGCGGGCGAGCTGATCGGCACGGCTGAGGATCGTCCGTCTGTTGCGATGCCCGAGCTCGTAACGGCGAATGCCGTCGAGCTCGGCGGCAGACAGCCCTCCGAGGCGCTGTACCACCTGCGACGCCGACAGCGTGTCGTACCCGGGAATGGCCAGGTCGGCGACGAGGGGTCCACGGTCACGGGCCGGGGCGTCGGCCGGCTCCTGGTCGCTCGCCTCACGGGCCGTGACCTCGCCGGAGACCGCTTCCGGTGCTGCGCCGGCGTCCGGTCCCGGTCCCCTCGCGGGCGTGTGCCGCTCACCGAGGAGGTGGGCCATCCGCCGGGCGAGCTCGGCACGGCCGGACTGCATGGCGAACCGCCCGATGACACGCGCGCTGGCCACCTGCCCACCGACACGTCGCCGCCCCTTGTCGGCCAAGTCGGGAAGCGCCTCAGCCACCGTGACCACGAGCCCGGCAGTACCGAACACGACGCGGTCCAGCAGGTGATCGGCCGGAGCCCTGCCGTCGAACCGCCGGTCCCCTGCGAGCTCCTGCTCCTCGGGCGAGTGCTGCTGCTCCTCGGGCGAGTGCTGCTGCTCCTCGGGCGAGTGCTGCTTCTCCATGGGGCCCCTCACACGCAGTCGCGGCAGAGAGACCTTGCCGCATCGGCCAGCTGGCTCGGATGCTTGACGAGGAAGCAGGAGCTGCAGACGAACTCGT
>JAJYAB010000058.1 GCA_021779775.1 Actinomycetes bacterium | reverse complement strand
GCTGGGCGAGCCCTGGTAGACGTCGGGGGTCCACAGGTGGAACGGGACAGCGGCCACCTTGAACCCGAGCCCGACGAGCAGGAGCGCCAGCCCGGCGAGCAGTAGGCCGTCGTGCAGGAGCACGTTGTGGGCCAGGTAATTGGCGATCTGCGGGAGGTTGGTCGATCCGGTGGCTCCGTACACGAGGGCCACGCCATACAGGAACACGGCCGACGAGAACCCGCCCAGCACGAAGTACTTGAGGGCGGCCTCACCCGACTCGCTACGCCGGTGGTTCATGGCGGCCAGCACGTACAAGGCGATGGACAGGATCTCCAGACCGAGGAACACGACGATCAGGTCGTTGGCCACCCCCATCACCATGGCACCTGACGCCGACACCAGCATGAGGACCTGCAGTTCCGGCCCCGTGTCACCTTCGCGTTGCAGCCACCCGTCACCGACCAGGGCGGAGACGAGCACAGCGGCCGACACCAGCACCGACACGAACGAGCTGAAGCCGTCCTGCACGATGGCTTGCCCGATAGCGGTGTGCGGCCCATGGTCCTGCACGTCGAAGTACTGCATCAGCGAGATGACCAGGGCGGTGGCGGCCGTCAGCACGGTCAGGCTGGTCACCCACACCGACTCGAGTGGCCGGCGGACCAACGACGACCACACCAAAATAACCAGGGCACCCCCGAGGAGCACGATGATCGGCAAGATCGACAGGTAGGCGATCTTCGGCACGGGGATCGGCTGGGCCAACGCCGCCACGACGCTCACGGCATCCTCCCTGTACTGGACGTTCGGGCCGGGCTGGACGTTCGGGCCGGGCTGGCCGTTCGGGCCGGGCTGGACGTTCGGGCCGGGCTGGACGTTCGGGCCGGGCTGGACGTTCGGGCCGGGCTGGCCGACGACGAGCCGACCGTGGCGACCCGCGGCTGGCGGGTCCCGGTGGCCTGCTCGACGTGGGTGACGAGCTGGTCGACGGTCGGCGTGATCCGGTCGAGCACCGGCTTCGGATAGACGCCCAGGAACACGATGAGGGCCACCAGCGGCACGATCACCGCACCTTCGCTCCATGTCAGGTCCCGGGTGGCAGCGGCGTCGGGTCGAGGGGTCCCATGGAACGCCTGCTGGTAGGCCCACAGCAGGTAGAGCGCGGCGAGCACCACACCGGTGGTGGCCACCACCGCCCACCACCGGTGGGTGAGGAACGTGCCCAACAAGATGAGGAGCTCACTGACGAAGCCGTTCAGGCCGGGGAGACCGATCGACGCCATCATGGCCACGGTGAAGGCTGCTGCCATCATCGGCGCCGGCCGCTGCAGGCCGCGCAGCTCGGAGGTTTGCCAGCTGCGCCGCCGCTGGTGGATCCATCCGATCAGGAGGAACAGCGCAGCGGTGACCAGCCCGTGGTTGACCATCTGCAGGACCCCGCCCGTCAGGGCCTGGGTGGTGAGGGCAAAGGTGCCGAGCACGATGAAGCCGATGTGGGCCAGCGACGAGTACGCCATCAACCGCTTCAGGTCACGTTGCACGCAGGCGACGATCGCCCCGTACAGGATGCCGATGACCCCCAATGTCAGGAACAGGGGCGCGAGGTCGACCACGGCCCTCGGGAAGAGCGACAGGTCGAAGCGGACGATGCCGTACGTGCCGAGCTTGGCCATGACGGCGGAGAGGACCACCACCCCTGCCGTGGGCGACTCGGCGTAGGCGTCAGGAGACCAGGTGTGGAACGGGAAGATGGGTGCCTTGACGGCGAACGCCGCGGTGAACGCCAGGAACAGCAGGATCTGCGTAGCCAGGCCCAGGTGGGTGTGCTGCAGCACGCCCAGGTCGAACGTCAACGTTCCCGTCTGGCGCTGGTGCACGACAGCCACCGCGACGATGCCCACCAGGAGCAAGGCCGAGCCGAGGAACGTATAGACGAAGAACTTGATGGCCGCCTGGGACCGTCGGGCGAACCCCCAGCCGGCGATGATGAAGTACACCGGCACCAACGTGACCTCGAAGAACACGAAGAAGAGGATCAGGTCGAGCGCGACGAAGCTGCCGATGCACCCGGCTTCGAGCAGGAGGAGCCACATCACGTAGGAGCGCGGGTCACGCCGCACCCGCCCGCCGAGCAGCGCCAGGGGGAACAGGACGGCTGCCAGCAGGACCAGGAACAGCGAGATGCCGTCGATGCCGAGGTGCCACGACACGCCCAGCGAGGGCGCCCACTGGTGGCGGCTCACCATCTGGTAGCCACCGTCGTGCAGGCGGAAGCGAACCGCTACCACGATCGCCAGCGCCAGCGTGGCCAACGACCCGGCGGTACCGACCGCTTCGACAGCAATCCGCTGGCCGCGCTCCCCGAGGGCGCGGGGCATGGCGGCGACCGCCAGCGCGGTGACGGCCGGGATCACGATCAGCAGCGTCAGGAACGGGAACACCACTGCGCCGTGGGTGGTGCCGGCCGTCAATGCACCACTCCGGCTCGTGCGGCCATGTAGACGAGCAGCGCCACCATGCCGAAGACGATCCCCACGGCGTACTGGCGCACATACCCGGTCTGCACCTTCCGCAGGCCGGCGCCCGCGCTGCGGGTGAGACGGGCCACCCCCATCACGGCGCCGTCGATCACCACGCGGTCGACCACCTCAGCGGCGAACCGCGCCACCGCATGGCCCGGCCGCCCGATGGCGGCGTCGAAGACGTCGTCGAGGTACCAGGAGCGCTGCAGGGCCACCGGCTCGAGCGCCGGGTGGTCCGGGCGCCGCACCCACCACCGGAGCGCCACGGCCAGGCCGGCCACTGCCACCACGGCGTCGACGATGGACAGGACCCACTTGGTGGATGCCGCCTGCCGCGGGGTGTAGAGGTTGGATCCGAACACCGGCCCGAGCCAGCGCAACGGGTCGACCGATGCCGGGTGCCACGGCAGGCTCAGCAGCCCGCCGGCGGCAGCCAGCACCGCCAGTACCACCAGAGGCAGCGCCATGACCCACGGCGACTCGTGCGGGTCGCCGGCGTGCCGCCGGTCGCCGACGGCGGCACGCCACCGGTCGTCGCCGTAGAAGGCCAGCGCCATCAGCCGGCTCATGTAGTAGGCGGTGAGCGCTGCGGTGAGCAGGCCGATCGCCCACAGCGCGGGGAACCGGGCGAAGGCGTTGGTCAGCACGTCACCTTTCGCCCAGAACCCCGACAGGGGCGGGATGCCGGCGATGGCCAGCCACGCGACGCCGAACGTCACGAACGTCAGCTTCATGTAGCGCCGGAGGTTGCCCATGCGCTTCAGGTCCTGCTCGTCGTGCGACCCGTGGATGACCGAGCCGGCACCGAGGAACAGCAACCCCTTGAAGAAGGCGTGTGCCACCATCAAGAAGATCGCCGCCTCGTAGGCGCCGGTGCCCACCGCCAGGAACATGTAGCCGAGCTGCGAGATCGTGGAGTAGGCCAGCACCTTCTTTATGTCGTCCTGGGCGCATCCGATGGTGGCAGCGATGAACGCGGTGACGGCGCCGACGGTCGCCACCACCACCTGGGCCGGGTGGGACAGGGACAGCAGCGGGTTGATCCGGCACATCAGGTAGACCCCGGCAGTCACCATGGTGGCGGCATGGATGAGCGCCGACACCGGGGTCGGGCCCTCCATGGCATCCGCCAGCCAGGGGAAGAGCGGGAACTGGGCCGACTTGCCGGCGGCGGCCAGGAACAGCAGGAGGCAGACGGCGGTGCGGGCACCGGGGCCGAAGGCGGACAGGTGGGCGAAGATGCCGTGCGGCCCCCGGTACACGACGGTGCCCGTCTTCGAGAAGACGAGGAAGATGGCGAGCAGGAACCCGACGTCACCGATGCGGTTGTAGATGAAGGCCTTCTTCCCGGCGCTGGCTGCCGACTCCCGGCCGAACCAGAACGAGATCAGCCAGTAGGAGCATGCGCCGACCCCCTCCCAGCCGACAAAGGTGAACACCAGGTTGTTGCCGAGCACCAGCAGCAGCATCGAAGCGACGAAGAGGTTCAGGTACAAGAAGAACTTCGGATAGTCCTCGTCGCCGCGCATGTAGCCGATCGAGTAGAGGTGGATCAGCGTGCTGATGCCGGTCACGAAGAGGACCATGGTCATCGACAGTGGGTCGACGAGCAGCGCGGCGTCGACGTGCAGCCCCCCCACCGGTATCCAGGAGAACAGCACCTGGGTGAACACCCGGCCCTGGCCGGAGCGCTGCAGCAGCCCGGCGTAGACGATGCAGGCTACGACGAACGACGCGGCGACGGCCGCCGTGCCGATCCATCCCGCCCATGGGTCGCCTAGCCGCCGGCCGATGACGGCCAGCGCGACGAAGCCGGCCAGCGGCAGCAGGGGGAGAAGGTAGGCAGCATGCAACATGATGGTTTGCGGTCCCGTCGGCTCGGCGGTGGTCCGGTCAGCCCTTCATCAGGTGGAAGTCGTCGGCGGTGGCACCACGGCGGCGGCGGAAGATGGCGACGACGATGCCCAAGCCGACCACGACCTCGGCAGCGGCCACCACCAGGACGAAGAAGACCATGGACTGCCCCCCGACGTCGTTCAGCTTCCGGGCGAAGGTCACGAACGCCAGGTTCGCAGCGTTCAGCATCAGCTCCACGCACATGAACATCACGAGGACGTTGCGCCGGACCAGCAGGCCGACGGCTCCGATGGAGAACAGCGCGAACGAGAGGGCGAGGTAGAACTTCGGGTCGACGCTCACGACGTCACCTCCTGTACGTCGCCGTCGTAGGCCGGCATGCCGTCCTCGGGTCCGCCCGACCCGGTGGTGCCCGGACCGTCGGGATCCTCCCCCATCTCGGCGTCGTCGCGATCATCCCCTTGCGCTTCGGCAGCGCTGCGCCGGGCGAGGACGACGGCACCGACCACGGCGATGACCAGCAGGGCGGCGGTGATCTCGAACGGGAAAAGGTAGGTGGTGAACACCGACTTGCCGAGCACGGCGACGTCGGACTGGGGATGTGCGCTGTCGCGGGCCACTCCGGCCACCGACCGGGCGCCGGTGTCCCAGTGGGTCGTCACGCCGAGGACGACCATGGCTGCCAGCACCAGCCCCACCAGCACATACGCCAGGGGGCGCTGGCCCCGGAGGGGATCGTGCTCGAGATCGTCCTGCTTGTCGACCCCGAGGAACATGATGACGAACAGGAACAGCACGACGATCGCCCCCGCGTAGACGATCACCTGCACGGCAGCCAGGAAGTTGGCCTGCTGCTCGACGAACAGGACCGCCACCCCGAAGAGCGTCATCACCAGCATCAGCGCGGCATGGACCGGGTTCCGGGCGAAGATGACACCAGCAGCACCGACGAGCACGGTGAGGGCCGCCACGGCGAAGGTGGTGGCGTCGACAGCGGACGCTCCGGCCACCAGGGGAACGAGATGGGCGAGCACGGCGGCGGTCACGAGGTGGCCTCGGGCGGCGGCTCGGTGGCGTCCCACGGCGGAGACGGAGGCGGCGGCACCGGGAACGCCCCGCCAGACCCGGGGTCACGGCGACGGCCTGGCCGTTTCGCCTCGATCCGGGCGCGTAGGCGCAGGGCCGCGCCCTTCGGGCCGCGCTGGCCCGGGAGCCGGTCGCGGTCGTCGAGGTGCAGGCTGAGGACGTCGCGCAGTGCCCGTACGCCGGTGGCCGCATCGTCGCGGACGCCGCTCTGGCCGGCTTCGGCGGCACGCACCCCGTAGCCGAGCTCCCCCGACCATTGGGTCGCACCCTCGTAGGCGGCGCTGCCGCTCGGCGCGGTGGCTCGCATCCACGCCGAGGTGTGGAGGTCGTCGCCGTCCCGCCAGTCCTCCCACGGCATCTGCTGCGGCTTGCCGTCGTCTGCTACCACGAGCTCGCGCTTGGTGTAGATGGCGTCAGCGCGGTTGGTGAAGGAGAACTCGAACATCTTGGACTCGGTGATCGCCTCGGTCGGGCACGCTTCGACGCACAGGTCGCAGTGGATGCAGCGCAGGTAGTTGATCTCGTACACGAAGCCGTAGCGCTCACCTGGCGACACCGGTTCAGCCGGGTCGTTGTCGGCGCCGCGCACGTAGATGCAGTCGGCCGGGCAGACCCCGGCGCACAGCTCGCAGCCAATGCACTTCTCCATGCCGTCCTCGTAGCGGTTGAGGACATGGCGGCCGTGGGTGCGCACGGGCTTCTGGCGCTTGTGCGCCGGGTACTCCACCGTCACCCGGGGCTTCGCCATCTGCTGGAGGGTCACCTTGAACCCGCCGAACGGCCCGACACGGATCTGCGGGAGCTTGTCGAAGAGGCCCATCAGCGCACCACCACCCCGCCGGCCGGGTCACCGTCGGCCATCCGGGCCGCACCGACCCGCACCGACCTCCACAGCAGCCCGCCCAGGACGGCCAGCGCGGCGGCGACGACCAGGCACCACCAGTGCCAGACCAGCGCCGAGGCGACGATCAGCAGCCAGCCGAGCGACACCGGGATGAGGACCTTCCAACCGAGGTCCATCAGCTGGTCGTAGCGCAACCGGGGCAGTGCGCCGCGAAGCCACACAGCGGCGAACAGGAAGATCAGTGTCTTGCCGAGGAACCACCCGACGGGGATGAGCCACGAAAGGACCGGCACATGCGCTGTCGGCCCGTCGGGACCGCCGAGGAACAAGGTGACGACCACCGCCGACATGGTGATGGTGTTCATGAACTCGGCCAGGTAGAAGAGCGCGAAGCGCAATGACGAGTACTCGGTGTTGAAGCCGCCGACCAGCTCGGAGTCGGCTTCCACGAGGTCGAACGGCGGGCGGTTGGTCTCGGCGGTGATCGCCACGAAGAAGATCAGGAACGGCACGATGCCCGTCCGTACCAGGTTCCAGCTGCCGAAGAACGTCTGGCTCTGGTGGAGGACGATGCCGCGGGTGGACAGCGTGCCGGCCAGGAGCACCACCATGATGACCGACATCCCCATGGCCGCCTCGTAGGAGATCATCTGCGCCGCGGCGCGCACCGCCCCGAGCAGCGGGTACTTCGACCCCGACGACCAGCCGGCAAGCATCACCCCGTACACCGACAGCGACGACATGGCGAGCAGGAACAGGATGCCGATCGGCGGGTCGGCGACCTGCAGCTCGAACGTGTGATGGGAGATCGTCACGAACCCGCCGACCGGGACGATGGCGAACGACAAGAAGGCCGGCAGGATCGACAGGTAGGGGGCCAGCCTGAACACCACCCGGTCGGCCTGGTCGGGGATGAGATCCTCTTTAAAGAAGAGCTTGATGCCGTCAGCCATCGACTGCAGCAGCCCGTAGGGCCCGGCCCGGTTCGGCCCGATCCGGGCCTGCATGTCGGAGATGACCTTGCGCTCGAACCAGATCATCATCATGACCGCCACCAGCAGGGCGCCGAAGGCCACGACGACCTTCACGACGACGATCAGCAATTCGGGCCAATGGACCCCGTGGGCGAACAGCGGATCGGTGGCCAGGAGGGGGGAGGTCATGCGCCACCACCACCGTCGCCGGCCGGCAGCGTCTCGAGGCGCACGTCGACCACCATCTCACCCGAACGGATCAGGGCGCCCGCTGCGCCACCTCCGGTGGTTCCCGTGCGCCGGCCACTGTCGAGGTTGAACCCGACGCAGAGCACACCACGCGGCACCCCGGCATCGGCCAGCGCCTCCACGACCAGTGATCCGCGTCCTGACCGTACGCGCACCGCGTCGCCGGTGGCCACTCCCAGGCGATCGAAGTCGTAGGGATTGGCACGGGCGGTAGCTGCCGGCACCAGCCCGCTAAGGGACCCGCACACCTCGAGCAGGACCCCGTCGTCGTAGAGGTGACGCGAGGACACCAGACGCAACGAGTAGGCATCGGCCGGAGGGACGTGGGGCGCCTCACCGGCGGCCGGCCACGTGAGACGCGGCGGGCGCGCGGCGGGCGGCCCGCTCGACCCGACGACAGGTGGAGCCGCCCTGTCAGTACCGGTGTCGGCACCGGCCGGCCCGCCCGACAGCCCTTCCAGCGATAGGCCTGCCAGTGATGGGCCGGCCAGCCCGATCCGAGGCGGCGCGCCCTGACGTTCGACGGCCTCGATCCCAGGGGTGGCCATCGGGTCGATCGGCCGGGGCGCAACCCGCCGGCCGATGGCCACCGCAGCAGCGGGCAGCGGAGCGACCACCCCGTCGCGCCGTGCCGGGGACTCGATGACCGCCCGCGTGATGCCGGCGTGGGACACCGCGGTGCGCTCGATGTCGTCCCACAGATCGGCGACGCTGGCCACACCCAGGTCACTGCCGAGGCGGGCAGCGAGCTCGGCAGCGATCATCCAGTCCTGCCACGCCTGGCCCGGGGGAACGATCTTTTGGCCCAGCCGGGTGATCCGTCCCTCGATGTTCGTGGTGGTGCCGGGACGCTCGTGGTGGACGACGGCCGGCAGGACGACGTCGGCTCGCGCTGCGGACGGGGAGAGGAACGCGTCGACGGCGACCACGAAGCCGGGACCGTCCAACGCCTGGTCGGCGAGCACCCGGTCGGGGAAGTCTCCGAGCGGATCGGCACCGAGGAGCACGACCGCCTCGACCGAACCGTCGGCCAGGCCCGCCAGGATGCCCGCGCAGTCGCGGCCACGGGCGTCGGGCACCGAGCCCCAGGCGTCGGCGAACCACGTGCGGCCGTCGTCGAGCGACACCCGTCCCGGCAGGATCCCGGGGGCCAGGCCCATGTCGAGGGCGCCCATGACATTGCCGCGCCGCAGTGCCGGCAGGAACCGGGCGCCGGTCCAGCGCTCGGCGATGGCCGAC
>JAJYAB010000057.1 GCA_021779775.1 Actinomycetes bacterium | reverse complement strand
GGTGCGGGCTCCATCACCGCGATCGGCTCAACCATGTCAATAGTGTCGGTCACTGTCTCTCCTTCCGCCGGGCTGGGCCCGGCTACTGTAGGTGGACAGTTACACCGTTGTAGTTACACTGCCACTGGTGGCTGCGGAGCCACTGGTGTCACGAACTCCTGGGTGTACAGGACTCCGGCAATGTTTTGGCGC
Organism: Actinomycetes bacterium; assembly: GCA_021779775.1. Classification (GTDB taxonomy): domain Bacteria; phylum Actinomycetota; class Acidimicrobiia; order Acidimicrobiales; family UBA8190; genus JAJYAB01. The sequence goes on along the minus strand of JAJYAB010000057.1, from coordinate 8,792 downwards.
ACCTGCCTGACTTACGCCGGGTGGCCGGGGGGGATCAGGTGAGTGGCCGGGGGGGAACCTCCCCCCCAGGGTCACCACAAAGTCACGGGCCACCCTGCCTGACCAGCACCGGGGATAGGTACTGACGCACCCCATAGCTGCTCTGCTAGAAGCTGGGGTATGCCGGATGCCTACCTGCGTTCGATCTGTGTGCGCCCGATCGAACCGGGGGAACGCGAGCGTTTCGACGAGGAGCTCGATCGCCACCACTGGCTCGGTCACAGCCTGGTCGGCGAGACGATGCGCCATGTCGCGATCGGCCCCGACGGCGTGTGGGTCGCGCTCGTCGGTTTCGGCGCGGCGGCGCTCGCGTGCAGGCCACGCGAGGAGCTGATCGGCTGGTCCGACGACCAGCGCTTCCGTCGGTTGCGTTACGTCGTGAACAATCAGCGCTACTGCGTGCTGGGAGATCACCGCCGCAAGAACCTCGCCTCTGCGGTGCTCGCCCGCAGCCTGAGACGCCTTTCGGACGACGTAACCGTTCGGTGATCCCGTAGGCCCAGCTCGGAGCGTCGGAGGGTACTGAACACAGGCTCCGCCATCGTGTGTGCTTGTCGTCGTGGCGCCAAAGCCCGACGACGAGGCCGATCGTGGCCAGCTGGTCGCTGGTCTTCGGCGCTGGCGGACCAGGGCGAGACACCTCGTCGAGGAGAACAAGCAGCTACTCGACGAGAACGCGACGTGGCGAGCCAGTGCTGTCGCGCACGAGAAGCGAGCCGCCGCGCTCGACAGCCGGGGCGTCGAGCTCGAGGCCGAGCTCACCGTCGCCAAGGAGAAGATCGCGACGCTCGCCAAGCTGTGCTTTGGCACCAAGTCGGAGAAGAGGCAAACGACGGCCGCTTCCGACGGGGAGGGAGCGGGGACCTCCGCGGCCGAGGAGGGCCAGTTCCATCAGTCGCTGGCAGGCGACACGCTTCCAGCTGCGATATCTGCATAAGACATGCCATCTGGGCGAGACGTGACATCTGGGTGAGAAAAGTCTCATGATCCGCTCATCAAGTGGTCATAGCCACGTCCGATACTGAGAAGGGCCGACGACGAGGAGGAAGACCGATGACCGTGACCAAGCGTGTGCTCACCACCCTGGCGGCGGGTGGCGTACTCGCCGGTGGTGCCGCCGCGCTGGCCTACTCCCCCAACGCGGTCGCCACCACGGCCTCGGTGACCACCGCTGGCACCACCACCGGCGGCCAAGCGGGGATAGCCGACCGCCGGACCGTCAACCAGCTGGTCGCCGAGGCCAACCAGTTGCAAGCGGCCGTGGCGGCAGCGAGGACCCGGCTGCAGCAGGAGGTGCAGCATGCCACTGCCGCATCGTCAGCCCAGCAGGCCCAGGAGCAGGCCACCCTCGACACCGAGCGCCAGCAGCTGGCCAGCGAGCAGTCGGCACTGGCTGCCGAGCGCCAGCAGCTGGCCAGCGAGGCGACTGCCCTGCAGCAGCAGGCAGCCCAGCTCAGCACCACCCGGCAGCAGCCGACAGCACCCCCGATCCACGCGACCACGGGTGCCTCGAGTGCCAGCCACGGTTCTGACGACAGCAACGGCGATGGCTGACCACAGCGACCACCCCCAGCGGAGCACGCCGGGTCCCGCTGCCGCCGCCGGGTCCGGCCGAGGGCAAGCCCGATCCGAACGCGGCTCCGGGTCCGGGTGGGGCGTGCCCAACTCCTTGCCGCCGGGTCTCGTCGCTTCGCAGCAGCGTGCCGCAGCAGCTCGGGCATCGGCAGCGCGGGCGGTTGGCCGAGCACGCGCCCGTCGCCGGTTCGTGCCGCCGCTGGTAGTCGGGTCCGCTGCCCTGATCGGAGCGGGCGCCACCGGGGCCTGGCTGCAGCCCGCCAGCACGGCAAGGACGGTGACACCGACCACATCAGCAGCACCGGCATCGCAGGGCCCGGTGACAGCCGATGCCGCCGCGCTCAGTCGGGCACGCCAGATGCTGACCCAGGCAGAGTCGGCCATCACTGCACTGGGAGCCTGGCAACCGCCAGTCAGCGCCACACCCACTGCCACACCCACTGCCGGATCAGCTGCCGTGGCACCGGCCTCCGGGTCCACTGCGGCGACCGCTCTGCCGCCGCTGCCGCCGCTGCCGGCGCTTCCCGCTGCCCAGATCCCGGCGCCGCCCGTGCATGCCACCACCGGAGCGTCTGGTGCCATCCCCTGACCTGCTGACCGGGTGCACGTCGGGGCAAGCCCGCCACATGGCCACCGACATCACCGTCAGCCTCGTGGGGCCCAAGGGCGAACAGGCCAGATCAGCCGTGGCCGCCGCCCTCGAGGTGTTCGGTGAGGTCGAGGCGACGTGCACGCGGTTCGATCCTGCCAGCCCGCTCATGCGGGCCAACGCGGACCCCACAGCGTGGTGCGAAGTGCCACGCCGATGCTTCGACGCAGTGGCGGAAGCACACCACGCTTACCAGCTCACCGCCGGTCGCTTCGATCCCCGGATCCTCGGTGACCTCGTGGCCCTGGGGTACGGGGGGACCCTGCCGTTCGACGGCGGACCGGTCGTGGCCGATGGCGCAGTTGTCCGACGGCGCCTAGCTCTGGCGCACTGGAGCCCGGAGCTCCGGGCGCGGGCAGGGATGTATGCGATCCGGCTGGGTGGGCTGCCGATCGATCTGGGTGGCATCGGCAAGGGTCTGGCCGTCCGCTGGGCCGGGGCGCTCCTCGCCAATGTCGGTGCCGACCACCTGATCGAGGCCGGTGGTGACTGTCTGGCCGCCGGCCGGGCACCCGACGGGGGGCCATGGCACCTGGGAGTCGAGGATCCGGCCGGCGGGTCGGATCCGGTGGCAGTGCTCGGCCTGTCGGACCTGGCCGTGACCACCTCGTCGATCCGGGTCCGCCACTGGACCGCGGCCGGTCGCCCGGTGCACCACATCCTCGATCCCCGTACCGGTCTCCCGGGCGGCCGCGGCCTGCGGTCGGTCACCGTGGTCGGACCCGACCCGGCCATGGCCGAGGTCTGGAGCAAGACCCTGTTCCTCGCGGGCCGCCACGGCATCGCCGCCGAGGCGGAGCGCCACAGCATCGCCGCATGCTGGGTCGCCGAGGACGGGGCGGCAGCGTTCAGCGCCGCCATCGAACCGTACGTGGTGTGGCGGCAGGTGTGACGGATGGTATCCGCACGCTCGGGCGCCCGGAGGGCTCCCGTCCCCGGGGCACGCCCAACGCCAGCAGCACGCCCAACGCCAGCAGCACGCCCAACGCCGCGAAGCGCAGGCCGGGGCGTACGCCGGCCACCGGGGCGCTGGTGGTGGCGCTCACCGTTCCCGCCGGCTACCTCCTTGCGCGCCTGGCGGTCCCTATCGTCCACGGCCGCTCGTTCCTGTGGATCGCCGGTCGATCCCTGGGGCTGGCCGCCTATGTAGCCATGGTGCTGCTCGTGGTGCTCGGGACGTGGTTACGGCATCCCGCCCGCCGCCGCTGGCCGGGCCCGCACCCCGAGACCCAGCTCCGGCTGCACGCCGCCCTCGGGGCCGCCACCGTGGTGCTGCTGGCCGGGCACATCTGCACGCTGGCTGCCGACCGCTATGCCGGGGTCGGCTGGATCGGCGCTGTGGTTCCCGGTGCCGCCACATACCGTCCCTGGGCGGTGGCGGGTGGCGTGCTCGCCGCATACGGCGTGATGACCGTGGTCGTGACGGCGGCGCTCGGCGGGCGGCTCGTCGGTCGGCACTGGCTCACTGTCCATCGGATCACCGTGCCGGTGTTCGCGATGGTGTGGTTCCACGCCGTGCTGACCGGCACCGACACGCCGCGCCTGCGCGTCGTGTACGCCCTCTCGGGGGCGCTCGTTGCCGCTGTCGTCCTGTCCCGCCTCGTCGCCCGGCCATCCACTAGCCGCGCCGGACCGGGGGGCACCGCGCCGGCACCGGACGGTGGCTCGCCACGACAGCAGCCGTACGCTCGGTGACCGGGACTCGACACGGTCGAGGTGCCCCCGCGCTGCGGCTGGTGGACGGGGGGCATCCGGGTCCCGGCGGAGGCTCCGTCGCTGGTCGTCCGGCGGCAGCCTGTGCCGAGGTCGAGCCGGACACTGCCGCAGCGACAGGGGGCTCGCCGCTCATGGCCACCCTGGGCGCGCCGTGGGGCCGGCTGCTGGCTGGACCACCAGCCCAACACGGTGCCGAAGATCTCGCATCCCACGAACGCCGGATGGGACCACTGCAGCTGCCCGGAGACCGCCACGACCTGCTTGGGACGGTGACGGCAGCAGGCCTGCTCGGACGCGGCGGTGCGGAGTTCCCGCTGGCAGTCAAACTCCGTACCGCAGCCGATGCCGCCACCATGACCGCGGCGCCCCTGGTGGTCGTCAACGGGTCGGAGGGCGAGCCGGCCAGCCGCAAGGACAGGACCCTGCTCGAGCACCGGCCACACCTGGTGCTCGACGGGGCCGAGGTGGCCGCCGCCGCCATCGGGGCAACCGACATCGTCGTGTACGTGCACGCCGGGCGGCCCACCACACCAGCCGTGATCCACCGGGCGTTGGCACAGCGGGCCGTGACCAGCTGGTCGGCGACACGAATCCATGTCGTGGAAGCACCGGATCGCTACGTCGCCGGGGAGTCGAGCGCTGTCGTGGCGGTGCTCGAGGGGCGCGGGCCGCTGCCGTCACCGCGGCGCGTGCCGGTGGCCGCCTGCGGAGTCGAGGGCCGCCCGACCGTCGTGGCCAACGTCGAGACGATGGCGCACCTCGCCCTGGTGGCTCGCTTCGGGCCCCGGTGGTTCGGCGAGGCCGGTACCGAAGGTGCCCCCGGTTCGACGCTGCTGACGCTGGCCGGCGGGGTGTCGGTTCCCGGTCTGGTGGTCGAAGCGCTCGGACCGGTGACCTTCGGCGAGATGCTGCGCTCCCACGGCGGGTGGGCGGGGCCACCGGCCGCCGTGCTCGTGGGTGGGTACGGCGGGCAGTGGGTGGAAGGCGACGCGCTGTGGAGCGCGCCGGTCGACCGGGCGGCCCTGCGGGCGGTAGGAACGAGGCTCGGGTGCGGACTCGTAGCGCCGCTGCCTCCGGGGGCCTGCGGGCTGGCAGTGACGGTGCGGCTCCTGCGGTACCTGGCGGGCGAGAGCGCCGGTCAGTGCGGCCCTTGCATGTATGGCCTGCCAGCATTGGCCGACGCGCTGGGCGCGGTGGCATCTGGCCGCGCCGGTCGCGGTGAGGTCCGCCGGCTCGGACGCGCTGCCCTGTCGTCGCGCGGCCGGGGCGACTGCAGCCACCCCGACGGTGCCGCGGACCTGGTCGAGACCGCGCTGCACGTCCTGGCCGACGATATCGCCGCTCACGTCCGGCGGGGGACCTGCGGGGGCCACGCCACCGGATGGTTCCCGGTTCCCGCCGACGGCGCCGGCAGGGCCGCGTGGAGCAACCTCGGAAACGACAACTGGTGACGGCGAGCGCCGAACCGGTCCGGCTGGTCCTCGACGCCGCCCGGTGCGACGGTCATGGCATCTGCGCGCTGCGGTGCCCCGAGCTGGTGTCGCTCGACCGGTTCGGCTTCGCCGGGGTCGACGGCGAACCGATCACCGATCCGGTGGTCCTGCGCCGAGCTCGTCGAGCAGTGGCCGGGTGCCCCGAGCGCGCCCTGACGATCCTCGGGGGGGAACGCCCGAACGAGGGGGGCCTCCGATGGCCCGGAGCGGCGGGGGCAAGGAGACAGAGAACGGTGGACCACCCATGGCCCCCCGATGACCGACCCGCCTCCCCCGCGGGATACGAGGCACCGTTGCGAGGGGATCGCAGGGCAGAATCATGATCGTGCAGCGGCTCGGCGCCAGAGCGACACGCCATCGAACGGGATCGGGTCGCATCCGATGGCGCAGCACGGCCTCGACGGTATGGGCCCTCGCCGTCGTGGCTGCGGCGCTGGGCACCGCCGGGGCGGTGTACGCGGTGGGCGGGGCGCAGCACGTGTCGCTGCCGGCTGCAGCCGATGTCGGCCAGGTCTCGGTGCCGCCGGTGACCGGCGCCTCGGGCAGCGATCACGCTGTCACCGTGGTCGAGCCCCACCGCTCGGTCGACCTCTACGACTCGCCGGACAGCTCCCGGCCGGTGGCAATCGAGCCGCAGGGCATCGAGCCGCAGGGCATCGAGCCGCAGGGCACCGAGCCGCAGGGCACCGAGCCCGGCGACGCGACGGAAGGGACGCCCGGCACGGCGGGGGACGCGACCGGGACGGGCTCGAACCCGGCAACGACGAACCCAGCAACGACGAACCCGGCGCTTTCGGACGACGGCAACGCCGAAGGCGATAGATGACCGCCGCCATACCCGAACCTACAGGTGTGCCGGAACCGGGTACCGGTGGTGCGTCATGGGTGCCACAGCCCGATGCCGGTGCACCGGTGGTGACACCGGCTGGTCCGACCGGCCAGGTCGGGCGCGGATCCGGCGTCCTCCATCACCGCCGCCGTCCGGGTACCGCGGTCCGCCTGGCCGCCTTCCACGCCATGGTCCTCGTCACGGTGCTCGGCGTCGTGGTCACTGCCTTGATCCACCAGTTCACGGCCAGCTACCAGTCTGTGGCAGCCCAGAGCCTGGCGGAGGAGCTCCGCGCCTACGTCGCCGCGGTGTCGCGTTCCGGGCCTGGGACGGACCTGGTCACCGCATCGGTCTCCTACCTGCAGTCCCGGTCGCTGCCAGCCGGGACCGACCTCGTGGTGGCACTGCATGGCCCGGGGGTCCTCGTCACTCCGGGCGCCGGCTCGCTCCGCAAAGACCCACGGGTCCGGCGATGGATGACCTCACCGCCGGCTACCAGCCTGGTGCAGAGCACCACGGTCGGAAGCGTGGCGGCGGAGCTGCTCGCTGCTCCGATCCGGGTGAGGTCGACCACCGTTGGCACCTTCGTCGCGGCCACCGACCTGTCGCTCCAACAGGCACAGGGAGGACGGGTGCTGCGGCTTTCGCTGGCCGAGGCCATGGTGGCGCTCGCCGCCGGGGTCCTCAGCTCGTACCTGCTGCTGCGGCGCCTGCTGCGCACCGTGGGCCGCATCACCACGACGGCGGAGGTGATCGGGCGCGGCGAGCTCGACCGGCGTCTCGGCGACACGGGGTCTGACGACGAGGTAGGACAGCTCGCTGCGACGTTCGACCACATGCTCGACCGGCTCGACAGCGCTATGGCCGCGCAGCGGCGGCTGCTGTCGGATGTGTCCCATCAGCTGCGCACCCCGCTCACCGTCGCCCGGGGACACCTCGAGGTGCTCCAGCGCACCGGAGGGCTGGCCGACGAGCACGCGACCGACGAGACGATCGACCTGGTGGTAGACGAGCTCGACCACATGCGGGCGCTGGTCGAGCATCTGCTGCTGCTGGGACGGGCCATGGAGCCCGACTTCCTCACACTCGAACCAGTCGACCTCCGCTCGTTTCTGGGCGATCTGCAGCGGGCCGCCGAGGTTCTCGGGCCACGCCACTGGACGCTCGCACCGGTCCCCGACCTGGTGGTCCATGCCGACCCGGCCAAGCTGCGCGGCGCCCTGCTGAACCTGGCCGACAACGCAGTGCACGCCACGGCACCGGGGGGCAGGGTGGCGTTGGTGCCCACCGTAGAGATCACCACCAACTGGCTGTTGCTGGCGGTGGAGGACTCCGGGCCAGGCATCCCGCCAGACCGCCGCCAGGAAGCGCTGGCGCGCTTCGCCCGGCCTGGAGCGCGGGACGAGGGTGGCAGCGGGCTCGGGCTCGCCATCGTCAAGGCGGTAGCCGAGGCGCACGGCGGCGAGGTACGGATCGAACGCTCGCCGCTGGGAGGGGCGCGCGTGGTCGTCGCATTGCCGGCGAAGCTGGTGGCCCAGCCTGCGGATCCCGAGGCCTGACGGTGCACGTGCTCCTGGTGGAGGACGATCCGCGGATCACGAGCTTCCTGGCCAAGGGCCTGCAGGCCGAAGGCTACGTGGCGACGGTGGCGGCGACCGCGGCGGAGGCAGCTGCGGTCATCGACGGGCGGCGGGACGAGCTCGACCTGGTGCTCCTCGACCTCGGCCTGCCCGACGGGTCCGGCGAAGACGTGCTACGGCACATCCGGCGACGCGATCCGCAGCTGCCCGTGATCATCCTGACGGCTCGGGGCGACATGGGCGACAAGATCCGCGGGCTCGACTTGGGTGCCAACGACTATATGACCAAGCCCTTCGCCTTCGAGGAGCTGCTGGCCCGCATCCGGGCGACGCTGCGATCGGGCGCCCAGCCCACCACCGCCGAGCTGGTGGTGGGCGACCTCCGCTTCGACCTGCAGTCGAAGGTGGCATGGCGTGGCGGCCGGCGGATCGACCTCGCCCCGCGGGAGTGGGCATTGCTCGAGCTCTTCATGCGCAATCCCACCCACGTGCTGTCCCGGACACGGATCCTGAACCAGGTGTGGGACCTCGGCTTCGACCCGGGCAGCAACGTGGTGGACGTGTACGTCGGCTACCTGCGCCGCAAGATCAACCGGCCGGGCCTGGATCCGCTGATCCAGACCGTGCGGGGGGCAGGGTACCGGCTGCTTGCCCCGTGACATGCGAACCAGTCGCCGTGCGCAGCGCACGGGACCTGCAGCGCACGGGACCCGCAGTGGCAGTGCCGGCTTCTCGCCTGCCGAGCGGATCGGGGCACCGGATCCTCGCTTCGAGCATCCCGCTGGGCACGGAGCAGCGGCATGGCGGCCCGCGATGAGGGCGGTTGGCGCATAGCGGTTCTTGGTACCGGTAGTCCAGGTAGGCGGTACTGGGGTTCTGGCTAGTTGGTACTGGCTTTGTCCGTGCTGGTT
>JAJYAB010000056.1:6867-8991 GCA_021779775.1 Actinomycetes bacterium | reverse complement strand
CGGCCAAGAGCGGTGGTCCGCCGTCGGTGACCTTCAGGGACTCGATGGCTGCACGCCTCGCTCTGGCGCCCAGCTTGCCGTGGAGCGAGACCGGTGATTGCCCGGCCTCTCGTAGTCCGCCAGCCAGGATCTCCATGTGAGCCGTTCGGCTGGTCAGGAGCAAACAGTGACGACCACGGCGAAGTGCACCTTGGACGTCAGCGATGATGGCGGCGTTGCGCTGATCGTCGTTGACGAGGGAACGGTAGATGTCCTGGATCATGCCGAGGGTGCTGGAGTCGAAGTCGGAGTCGTACCGGAACGTGGTCCGATGCACCAGGACGTTTCGCGTCGTGGTCGCAGCTGACGGCTGCTCCCTTGTCGTCTCCACTGGAATCCGATGACGCACGGGGCCGCACTGCATGAGGATCATCTGGTCGAGACCATCGCTCCGGTATGGGGTGGCCGTCAGGCCGAGCCAGCGCCGAGTCGGGAGTTGGCGAACCGCCCGCTCCAGCGTGGCCGCGGGGAGATGATGGCATTCGTCGGCGATCACCAGCCCGTAGCCAGCAAGGAGCTCGGCGAGGTCGTCTCTGCGGGCGAGCGTCTGCAGGCTCGCCAGGTCGACCAATCCGCTGCGTCGCCGACGACCCCCGCCGAGCTGGCCCGGTTTCACGCCAAGCAGGGTCTCGACCTGGCCACGCCACTGGTCGAGCAACGCCGTCCGATCGACAAGGACGAGCGTCGGAAGACCAGTCTTGGCAATCAGCGCGCAGCCGACGACGGTCTTTCCCGCCCCAGGTGGTGCCACCAGCACTCCCAACTCGTGTTCGAGGATGGCGTCCAGAGCGCGCTGCTGAGCCGGGAGAAGCTGCGCGTTGAACGAGAAGTCATGGAGCGGCGGTTCTGGCCGGTCGTCGGTGATCTCCAGTCGGCTGCCGGCCTGCAATACCAGATCCTGGACCACCTCACGGAGTCCGCGAGGTAGGAGTAGCCACTCCAGATCCTCGTGGTAGCAGCGGACGAAGCGGGGAACGCCGTAGGTGGACAGTCGCCGCTTCTCGCGCTTGTAGAACTCGGGATTGTGCAACGACGCGGCGTGCTTGAGCGATCCGAGAAGGGCCGGAGGCAGCCCGGCACGCTCCAGTGAGATCCCAGCCCCCAAGCGAGCGCGGATCACCGCTGGCGCCGGCGGGTGCATCCGGGTCGCCCCACTGGCGTGGAGGCGACGGACACCAGGTCCGACGGTGAGCGGCCGCATGGCCTCTGCGCGGTCTGCCACTTGCTTCGGGGTAAGGCGCTCCACATGCGACAGGTAGCCGAACTGGTCTTCGTGGGGCTCCAGCGTCGCCAAATCGAGGAAGACAGTCGTTCCCTGCTTTCGGCACTTGCCCTGCAGCGGCAGCGCGATCAAGTTGCCGATCGACCCCGATGCCGGCAGAAAATCCTGGGCCGGGAACAATCGGTCGTAGCTGGCCAGGTCCAACTCGCCGCGGATCGCCATCGCCTCACGGAGGAGACCCACGCCGACCCTGCGAGCCATCGTGGCCGCTACCGCATCGGCGAAGAACATCCAGACGTGGGCTCCCGAGCCAGAGCGGGAGACTTCCAGTGCCGTCGGAACGTCGAAGGACCGGGCTGCCTTGGTGTAGGCGAGGGCGTCCAGGAGTGCCATAGGCCCGTCGAAGTCGGAGACGAGCAGCCTGCAGGCGTCTCCGTTCATCAACGGGTACAACCCGGCGTGAATGGTGCCGGCGAGGTGAGCGGTGATGACGTCGTCGGTGAGCGGCAGGTACGTCCGGTTGGTCTGACCTCGCCGGAAGCCGCCTTCGACGGCAGGCATCCATCCGGCTCGGCCCGTACGATCGTTCTCCCATCGCAGCGCGTGCACGTCGTCGCGGCCGGCAAAGAGGTGCCGAAAGAACGTGACCTTGTCCGCTTTCGAGGAGGACCGGTTCACCGCACCCGGGAGTCCGCCGAAAAGCGGTGAGCGGGCCGCCTCGTCGGGCAACGGACGCGGACCGACCAAACCGACGAGCCGCGCCAGCCGAGCGTTCTCGGCGCGAAGCCTCCCAAGCTCGCGACGCAGCTCGCGCAGCTCCGCCTCGTGATCGGAAACAGCAGAGCCGGACATATCCACGATCA
>JAJYAB010000056.1:0-6857 GCA_021779775.1 Actinomycetes bacterium | reverse complement strand
AGCCTTTCGGCCACGATGACCTCGTCTTGGTCACGCTCCGATCAATGCTTCCAGCCTGGCCGCCAGTTCGGGGTTCGGCCGGACGTGCAGGTTGCGCCGTGCCTCGAGTGCTCCGTTGATCGCCCCGATCACTGCCGGGCGCTCGGTATCGATCTCGCGGTGCTCGTAGGCAGCAAACCATGCCTCGACGTCGGCCCAGCGCCACAGCGGGTTCCGCACGTTCCCCGACACCGGGGCGGGGAACCCCCCGGGACCTCGCTGCCCCTTGACCAACTGGTCGATGGACTGACGGGTCCGCCCGACCCGATCGGCTATCTCCGACGCCCAGACCAACTGATCCGGCTCGACCCGGACAACGCTTAGGCCAGGGACCTGCTCGATCTGGTCGATGGCCTGCAGGACCGCATCGGCGAAGGTGCCGGCCTCGATGTCGAATCCGACCGTGCTGGTCCAACGGTCACCAATCTCGACAGTGGCGGCACCGTCGGTCGCGGCGTAGATGTCGTCGAGACCCTCCTCGTCGACACCAGCGACCAGAAGCGTGACGTTGTAGGTGGTCATGTAGATCCTCCTGTGAAATGAGGGCATCGATCGGCGGCTCGCCGAATGGCCCGGGCGTGGTGCTCAGGAACTCGCGGAGTGGACCACAGGGCGACCTGTGGACAGTCTCCTGGACAGACGACGAAGCCCCAGGCGTGGGCAGACTTTCCCGATGCCCGGTAGCTCCAGCCGTTCGACTCGGCATAGTGGACCGCTTCCTCGATCACCCCTGAGGGGTGTCGCTTACGAGTCACGTTGACACACTACAACAACTGTTGCTATATGTCCACATGGCCGCCGCACCACCCTCAGCACTGCACGGCTCGTCCCCAGCGTCGGAGGTGCGAATCGCCCCCTGCGTGGCGCTGCGCCGTAGCCAACCCTCGCCATACAGGATCGATTTGGACTGACCTGCGTATTTACCGTCGCAGTACTGATCTGGTCGAACGGCAGGAGCCGAGCCAGTCCTCCGACGGGTGGCACGGCTGAGCCGGCGGCTGGAGCTGCCTTGACGTCTCCCCCTCTGGCCGGCTGAAGGAAATCCTACCCAGGTAGGCGGTATCTGAGTATGATTTCCTTCCATGAGGACGGCAGGAGTCCCGGATCTCCGAGAGCAGCTGGGTGACACGTTCACCTACGGCGAGGCCAAACAGGCAGGTGTCGGTGACAGGCGCCTGTACGCCCTGCGCGACAGCGGGAAGATCCTCGCGCTCGGTGGCGGCGTCTACCGCTGGGCCGACGCCCCACCCGCCGACTCTGACCTGGTCGAGATCGCTGAGCGGGTCCCGCACGCCACGCTGTGCCTGGAGACCGCGCTCGCGCGCCACGGCCTGATCGACGCCATCCCCACCGCCATTGACATCGCCATCCCCCGGGGAAGCACTCGACCGTCCCTGAAGGCGCCGTCCCGCATCCACCAGTTCGACCCCCGCACCTTCGACGTGGGACGCGACGAGCTCGAGGTCGGGGCCCGCCGGCCCATCGGCCTGTACTCGGCCGAGCGTTCCCTCATCGACGTCGTCCGCCTCCGCCACCTCGAAGGGAGCGAGGTCGCCTGGGAGGCACTGCGACGCTGGCTCGACCGCCAAGGCCGGAGTCCCGCGCAGCTGGTCGAGTTCGCCCGTGAGTTCCCGCGGGCCGAGCCCGCGCTGCGCCAAGCGCTGGAAGTCCTGTTGTGACCGCCCCCACCCGCACCACCCGGGCGGGCCGCGCGTACCTCGACCTGCGGGCCAAGGCCCGCGGCGATCGCCGCCCGGTCGACGAGCTACTGCAGCTCTACGTCCTCGAGTCGTTCCTCGCTCGCCTGGCCGAGTCCCGTTTCGCCGACCAGCTCGTCCTAAAAGGCGGAGTGCTCCTGGCCGCCTTCGGCGAACGCCGCCCGACCCGCGATATCGATCTCCAAGCCGAGGCGCTCGAAAACGACGCGGAAAACATCCGAGCGGTCATCTGCGCAGTCGCGGCGCTTCGCCTCGACGACGGCGTGGTGTTCGACGTAGACGGTGCGACCGCAGCGGTGATCCGTGACGAGGACGCCTACAGCGGCGTTCGGGTCACGATGAAGGCCGAGCTGGCAACGGCCCGTCCCCATTTCCATGTCGACGTCAACGTGGGTGACCCGATCACTCCCGCACCCCAGGACTTGCACCTTCCACGCCTGCTCGGCGGTGAGGTCGTCGTGCGGGGCTATCCGCTCGTGATGGTGCACGGCGAGAAGATCGTCACTGCCGTTGCACGAGGGACGGTCAACACCCGCTGGAGGGACTTCGCCGACATCTACCTTCTGAGCCGCCGTCATGCGCTGGCCGGAGCGGATCTCGCCGGCTCGGTTCGCCAGGTGGCCCGCCACCGGCAGGTCGAGCTGGTTCCCCTCGTCCGGGTCCTCGACGGCTACGGGGAGATCGGACAGGCGCGCTGGGCAGCGTGGAGGAGAAAGCAACAGTTGGAGGATCGGGTTCCCGCCGCGTTCGCCGAGGTGGTCTCGGCGGTTGTCGCGTTCGCCGACCCTGCCGTTTCGGGCAGCGTGAGAGGACTGTCCTGGGACCCGAGTGCCGGATCGTGGTCGTGAGCCGGCAGCCTGCTCGGGGGGTCGTTGTCCGTTGACCACCGAAGTCCCCAGGACCGCGCTGAAGGCGTCTATGGTCGTCACGGGCCGCTCGAAGGAGGAGGTCACCCGCCCGTGAGCGAGTACCAGTACTACGAGTTCCTCGCCATCGACCGGCCGCTCGACGCTCGCCAGCAGCAGGAGCTGCGGGCGCTGTCCACGCGGGCTCGGATCACTGCGACGCGCTTTGTCAACACCTACCACTGGGGCGACTTCAAGGGCGACCCGCGGCTGCTGATGTCCCAGTACTTCGACGCGTTCTTGTACCTCGCCAACTGGGGGACCCGCCAGCTGATGTTGCGGCTGCCGGCGTCACTGCTCGACGTCGAGGCTGCGTCTCGTTACGCCGCGACCGACTCGGCGTGTGCGTGGACGGCAGGGGACCACGTGATCGTCCAGCTGACGAGCGAGAAGGAGGATGAGTACTGGGAGGAAGGCGGCGAGGACTCGCTCAGCTCGATCATCCCGGTGCGCTCCGAGCTGGCCGGCGGAGACCGGAGGCTCTTGTACCTGGCGTGGCTGCTCTCCGTAGACGCGGGCGAGTCGGAGGACAACCAGCTCGAGCCGGCCGTCCCGCCGGGTCTTGCGACTTTGAGCGCGGCGCTGCAGAGTTTCGCTGAGTTCCTGCGCCTCGACGAGGACCTGCTGTCGGTGGCGGCCGAGGCGAGCAAGCCGCTGGACCCGATAGAGCCCTCCGCCGCCGAGCTGACCGGCTGGGTAGCCCGCCTGCCCGTAGAAGAGAAGGATGCGTTGCTCGCTCGTCTCGCGAGCGGCGACCCGAACCTCGGCATGGAGCTGGCGCGGCGCTTCCGCGGCGGACGCGATGGCTCCGCGGATGAGAAGGGAAGCCGCTCAGTGGCCGAGCTCAAGGACGCGGCGCGGCGACACCGCGAGCAGCGAGCGCGCCTTACTGCTGAGCGCCGGGCGCAGGAGCAGGCCCGGCGAGAGCACGCCCAAGCAGCTGCTCACGAGCGGCACCTGGCTGCGCTGGCGCCGCGCCAGGACCAAGCCTGGGAGCGGGTGTACGCCGCCATCGGCACCCGCCAGCCTGCTCGGTACGACGAAGCTGTCGAGCTTCTCGGGGCCTTGCGGGCGGTCAGCGAGCGTGAGCGGCGCCCGGAGGTGTTCGATCGGCGCCTCTTGGAGCTGCGCCAGCAGCACCCGAAGAAGCAGGGCCTCCTCCGGCGCCTTGAGCGCGCCGGTCTCATCGACGGTCCGGGCAACGTGCGAGGGGAACAACGATGAGCCTCGTGGGCAGGTGGCGGATCGTCGAGATGGAGCTCTGGGCGCAAGAAGACGTCGACCTGGTCGGGCCTGGCTTCATCGCGTTCGACCGAGATCACACGGGCAGCCTCGGCTTCATCGCTGTCGAGGGCGACCTCGACTGGCGGGAGGCTTCTCGCGACGGGCGCCCCGGTGTCGAGTTCTCGTGGGAGGGTCACGACGACTGCGACCATGCAAGCGGCCGTGGGTGGGCGGTGCAGGAAGACGACGGCTCGCTGCGCGGTCACACCTACTTCCACCTGGGCGACGATTCTGGCTTCCGTGCGGAGCCGGACGACGAGGCGCGACCGAAGGCAAAGAACGCCCGGGATGCTTCACGGGGCCGACGGTGACCAAGAAGGTCGCCCGCGGGCCACGTGACCCGCTCGAACGGGAGATCGAGGCGGCGCTCGACCCGGGTCGTTTCGTCGGCGACCGCTCGTGCTTTTCCTTCGTGAGCGACCTCGAGGAGGTCGAGCGCGATATCGCACCGCTCCTCGAGAGCGCACCTGGTCGGGCGGCCACTCTCTACGAGGCGTTTCTTGCCGGCTGCTACGAGAAGGTGGAGGAGCTCGACGATTCGAGCGGCGCGTTCGGCATGTTCGTCGAGGACCTGTTCTGCGGCTGGGTGAAGGCCCGCCAGGCGGCCGGGGCGGCCCCAGAGGAGACGGCGTCTCGCCTCCTTGGATGGATGGACGACGACCCCTACGGCTTCTGCTACGGCCTGGAGACCAAGGTGGCGTCGGTGCTCGACAAGGCGGGGTTGGCCGCCCTCGTTGCCCGAGCCCGCGAGCGGTTGGCCGCCCGCGACGGGCCGGATGGACGCAGCACCGGCTACAAGCAGCGACGCTGGGCCGAGGTGCTGCGCGCGCTGCACGTCGGACAGAAGGACGTTGCGGCCTACGTCGCGCTCGCGCAGCAGACGGGCCTGAGCGCGAAGGACTGCCATGCCATCGCCAGAATGCTCATCGCGAAGCGCAAGCCCGAAGAGGCCCTTTCGTGGGTCGAGCGGGGCATCGAGATCACGGCGAAGGACCCTCGGGGCTCGTCCGCCGACCACGAGCTCCAAAACCTGAGACGCGAGCTGCTACGCAAGCTCGGTCGTGACCAAGAGGCCCTCGCGTCGGCCTGGGCCGAGTTCCGCGAGCATCCGAGCAAGTACACCTACGACGACCTGATGAAGTTCGCTCCCAAGCAAGACCGTGCGTCCTGGCACGCCAAGGCGATGGAGGAGGCGGCAGGAGCAGATCTGTACTCCTTGATCGGCCTCTTCGTCGAGACCAAGGAGACCGCACGCCTTTCAGCGCTGGTGAAGCGGAGCACCGATGAGGAGCTCGAGGCCGTGAGCCACTACGCGTTGGAACCCGCTGCGCGAAGGCTCGAGAAGGCCCACGTTGGAGAAGCCGCTCGACTCTGGCGAGCAATGGGGATGCGCGTCGTCAACGCGAAGAAGAGCAAGTACTACGGTGCCGCACTCGGGAACTTCGAACGGGCCAAGCGGTGCTACGAGAAGGCGGGTCTGGGCGCGGGTTGGGAGAGCGTGGTGCGCGAGGTGCGCGAGGCGCATCACCGCAAGACGGGGTTCATGCCGGGCTTCGAGGACGTCGTCAAAGGAGCTGGACCGAGCGAGGAGCCGCCGTTCCTGGAGCGGGCAAAGGCCCGTTGGGGTTCGAAGACCGGACCGCCGCCTTCGTTGGGGTCGGCCCCACGATGACCGGGAGTTGCCCTTCCTCTTCGCTGCCTCGAGGTCTGCCGCCGACGGTGAGCACGCCGAGGACGTCATCGGGCCGAACGCCGCGTCGACCCGGCGCCTCGATCGTTCTCGTCGTCATGCCCCGGTGCCGGGCACTCACGCCGCGTCTCGCCAGGAATACGGAACTCACTCGGTGCTCAGCGAGCGGTGCGCGGCGCGCCCGAGCTCAGCGTGATGAGGACGGGCCCGGCCAGGATGGCACGAGACCCCGGCGCCGTGCGTCATCCTGGAGCGGCTGGGGCAGGGCCCGCACGTCCACGATGAACCCGTCGATCTCGACCAACCACGCGTAGGGGTGGCGGGCGAGGAGGTCTCGGCGGCACAGCTCGGGCTCGATCGGGCCGAGCCGCAACGTCCGGCGGATCAGGGCGGCCTTGTTGGCCATGGTCGACTTTGCCACCCCGGTGAGCGCGGCGAGCTCGTCGGCGCGCAGGTGCGGCTCCTCACTCGGGTCGAACAGGAAGTTGATGCTGCCCACGGTGTAGAGGACACCCGCGGCCCAGACGCGCCGCTCGCCGCGCACCAGCGGAGACGGTCGCTTGCGGGCCAGCTTGCCGAGCAGGCGAAGGCACAACCCGCTGTACTCGTCGTCGAGGTGCTCGGTGCACACCTTGTCGATCAGAGCCGCCATCTCGGCGACGTAGCCGCGCAGCGCCTTTGGCACCCGGAGGCTTGAGAGGTCGTTGCCCGGCGACGGTGTTCTGGGTGTCCCGGTCATGCTCGCGACCCCGAGCCCCCGTCGGCTCCACGGGGATCGAGCGTGGCGGCGGGCGCGGCGCGCCCGGAGGCTGCATCTCGGCCGGTTGCGGCAGGAGTGGCGGGTCTCCAGGCCCGCACGGCCCGATTGGCGTCGGCGCGCGCACGCCGGAGCGCCGCGTCCGGTCCGTCGAGCTCGCAGAGCCGATCGAGTGCGGACCGGCGGACGCTACCGACGCTGCAACGCAACCCGCGCCGCGCCAGCCGGCGGCGTTCGCCCTCTTCCAGCGCATCCGCGGCGTCGAGCAGGCCCTGGAGCGCCGCCTCGCGGTGGCGGGGCGCCAGCGCGCCGGTGGATGCCAGCAGGTCGTCGAGCCTCCCCGGGTCGTGTCGAAGCGCCCGGGCGGCCGCCCAGCGGCGAAGGGGCGGCTCGGGGCGACGTCGA
The DNA here is from genome assembly GCA_021779775.1 of Actinomycetes bacterium. Classification (GTDB taxonomy): domain Bacteria; phylum Actinomycetota; class Acidimicrobiia; order Acidimicrobiales; family UBA8190; genus JAJYAB01. The sequence continues at coordinate 59 of JAJYAB010000056.1, read as the reverse complement.
GTCTTCGCCATCGTGTTCTCGTCGACCACGAAGCCAGGTGCCCCCTCGTCGGAAGAGCC
>JAJYAB010000055.1:8280-9025 GCA_021779775.1 Actinomycetes bacterium | reverse complement strand
GCCACGAGCACGGCACAGCGGATCGCCACGTCAGCAGAGCCTTCCTCCAACGCCGTGGCGACGGCTTCGATCATGCTGATCGAGAAGTGGTTGTGCGGCGGTCGCTGCAGCTCCACGGTCAGCACATGGCCGTTACGTTCCACCCCGATCACTGCGCCTCCTGACCGTTGGCACCGGCGAGTGCCACGGCCACCATACCGGGGGTGTGCTGGCGCTACAAGGAAGAGGAGACCGGGGACAATGACCCCATCGGTCGGTATCCACGGGCATCCGGGCCGCCACGCGAGCGGGCGAGCCTGGACAGGCACGACACGGATGCTCTTGGACAGCCACGACACAGATGATGTAGAGATGTCGAGATGTCGAGATGTCGAGATGTCGAGATGCCCAGATGCCCAGATGCCCACAGATGTCCGGCATCTCCTTGGTTGCGACCTGAGGAGCACGTGATGCGAGGAACGGTACGACGCAGCGTGGGCCACGATTCCCGGGCTGCCACAGAGCCCGGCGAAGCAGCCCCCGCCCTGGCCTGGCTACGATGACCGAGCAGACCGAGCTCGGGTTCTGGAAGATCGCCCAGGCCGATCCCCACCGCGCGGCGCTCGTCGACCCCGCTGGTGCGGTGTACAGCTACGGCGAGCTGCACGCATCCTCGAACCAGCTTACGCACGCGCTACGGGCGCTCGGGCTCCGCCGTGGGGACACGCTCGCCATCGTCCTGCCGAACGAGCGTGCCTTCGTCGAG
>JAJYAB010000055.1:0-8270 GCA_021779775.1 Actinomycetes bacterium | reverse complement strand
CTACCTGGCCACGATGCAAGCGGGCCTCTACCTGACCTGCATAAACTTCCACCTCACCGGACCAGAGATCGCGTACATCGTCGGCGACTGCGGTGCCAAGGCCCTGCTGGTGGGTGAGCGGTTCGCCGCCGCCGGCAGAGCGGCTGCCGACGAGCTCGGCTTCCCCGCCGAGGGCCGGCTGGCGTCGGGCAAGATCGACGGGTTCGTCTCGCTCGACGACCTCGTGCGCGGCCACAGCGAAGCACCCCCGGACGATCGCAGCGCGGGCCAAGCCATGCTGTACACGTCGGGGACGACCGGTCGCCCGAAGGGAGTCCGGCGGGCCCTGTCCGACATCGACCCCGACACCGCTGCTGCGCTGTCGTCGATGCTGTCCACCCTGTTCGACATCACGCCCGGGCCAGGCGCCCATCTCTGCGCGGGGCCGCTGTACCACGCGGCGCCGCTGGCCTTCGGCACCGCAGCGGTCCACCTGGGCCAGACCCTGGTGCTGGTCGACCGCTGGGATCCCGAGCAGACACTGCAGCTCATCGAAGCGCACCGCATCACGACCAGCCACATGGTCCCGACGATGTTCCACCGCCTCCTCGCGCTGCCGGACGAGGTCAAGGGCCGCTACGACCTGTCCTCGCTGCACTCGGTCATCCATGCAGCCGCTCCGTGCCCGGTCGACGTCAAGCGCCGGATGATGGAGTGGTGGGGGCCGGTCATCTACGAGTACTACGCCGCCACCGAGGGTGGCGGCACCTATGTGAATCCTGCCGAGTGGCTCGAGCACCCGGGAACCGTCGGCCGGCCGTTCCCCGGGGCGGAGATCAGGATCTACGACGACGACGGCCACGAGTGCCCGGCCGGGCAACCCGGCACGGTCTACATGGGCAGCCCGATCGGCCAGTTCGAGTACCACAACGACCCCAAGAAGACGGCCGAGACCCGGCGCGATGGCCTCTTCACCGTGGGTGACGTAGGTTATCTCACCTCTGACGGCTGGCTCTATCTCTGCGACCGCAAGTCCGACATGATCATCTCCGGTGGCGTCAACATCTACCCGGCGGAGATCGAAGCGGTGCTGCTGTCACATCCGAAGGTCGGAGATGCAGCGGTGATCGGCGTGCCCAACGACGAGTGGGGCGAGGAAGTCAGAGCAGTGGTGGAGCCGGCCAGCGGGGTCACGGCCGACGAAGGCCTGGCCCAGGATCTGCTCGCCCACTGCCGAGAGCACCTGGCCTCGTTCAAATGTCCGCGTGCGGTCGACTTCCGGGCCGAGCTGCCCCGCTACCCGACGGGCAAGCTCTACAAGCGGCTGCTGCGCGACGAGTACTGGCAAGGCGCCGAGCGGAGCATCTGATCTGGCGGACCCGGGACGCGGCCGAGCCGCCGATGCGGAGCATCGGGGGAGCGGCGTGAGCGGCGTGAGCGGCGTGAGCGGACGATACGGCAGGGTGGGTCGCTAGTCTGATGCCCTGATGGGTGTCGTCAGTCAGTTGTCCTGAAAGTCGAGATCGTGGGGTGCGCGCATGGCCGGAAGCCTGTTCCTGAGAACGACAGTCGGTGGGCTGATGGCAGGTCACGGCCTGCAGAAGCTCCGGGGCAGCTTCGGCGGTCCCGGGCTCGAGGGGACCGAGGAGATGATGCGATCCCTCGACATGCACCCGGCGAAGTACCAGGCACTGGCAGCAGCGCTGTCGGAGACGCTCGGGGGAGGCCTCACGGCAGCCGGGTGGCTCAGCCCGCTGGGCCCGGCCATGATCACCGGCGTCATGGCCGTCGCCATACAGAAGGTCCACGCGAAGAACGGCCCGTGGGTGACGAAGGGCGGTTACGAGTACAACCTGATCCTGATGGCGGCGGCGTTCGCCGTCGCTGCCGATGGACCGGGGGCGATATCGCTGGACTTCCTGCTCGGCAAGCGGCGCTCCGGCCTCCGCTGGGGCATCTTCCAGCTGGCGCTCGGGCTTGCCAGTGCTGCCGGCACCCTGGCCGTGGCGGAGCGGTACGCCTCCCGGCAGCACGAGCAGTCCATCGTGACGACGAACGGTGCGGTGCCCGGGGCGGACACCGCCGCCGGGGCCGCCCCGACCGGTAGGACCGCCGGCACCGGCCAGAGCGCGTAGCCGTCAGGCCAGGCAGACGGCCGGGGTGAGCGTACCGCCCCGTACCGTGCCGGACGCCGAGCTGGTGGAGCTGGCCGGTCGCCTCCCGGCGGCGGCGCTCGTGACCGATCCCGACCTGATCGCCGGCTACCGCTTCGACCGGTCGAACGCTCCCCGCGCGGGGTGGCCCAGAGCGGTGGTGCGCGCAACCTGCACCCAGGACGTCCAAACCACCCTGCGGTGGGCGACGCGCCATCGCATCGCCGTCGTGCCCCGAGGTGCCGGCACGAGCCTCGCCGGAGGGTCACTGGCCGTCGACGACGGGCTGGTCCTGTCCCTGGAGCGGATGCGGGCGATCACGGTCGATCCTGCTGCCGCCATCGCCGTGGCGCAACCTGGGGCGCTCAACGCCGAGGTCAAAGCGGCCGCGTCCAGCGGCGGCCTTTGGTACCCACCGGATCCGTCCAGCTTCGCGATCTGCTCCATCGGCGGCAACGTGGCCACCAACGCCGGCGGGGCGTGCTGCGTAAAGTACGGAGTCACCACGGACTACGTGCTCGGGCTGGAGGTGGTGCTGGCCGACGGCCGCGCGCTGCGCCTGGGGGGGCAGACGGTGAAGGATGTCGCCGGATACGACCTGAAGCGGCTGTTCGTCGGCAGTGAAGGCACGCTCGGCGTGGTGACCGAGGTCACGTTGCGGCTGATGCCGCCGCCGGCGGCATCGGTGACCATGGTGGCCACCTTCCCCGATATCGGCTCGGCGGGCCGGGCCGTGACGGCCATCGCTGCCCACGGCCGGCCGTCCGCCTTGGAGCTGATGGACCAGGTGGCGGTGACGTCGGTGGAGAAAAGGCTCCACATGGGCCTCGACACCGGATGCGGCGCGTTCCTGGTGGGACGGTCCGACGTCGGCGGGGACCGGGGCCGCAGCGAAGTGGCCCAAATGGTGTCCTGCTGCCGGTCGCATGGCGCCAGCGAGGTGTACTGGACGGACGACGAGGACGAAGGTGAGCAGTTCATGGCGGCCCGCCGGATGGCCATCCCGGCCGTCGAGCGGCTCGGCACCGTGCTGATCGAGGACGTCGGCGTCCCGTTGCCGGCGGTGACCGACCTGGTAGAGGGCATCGCGACGATTTCCACCACCCACGAGACCGTGATCGCCACCATCGGACACGCCGGGGACGGTAATTTCCACCCGCTCGTCGTCTTCGACCGCGGTGACCCCGCAGCCACCAAGCGAGCCGAACGGGCCTTCGGTGCCGTGATGGACCTCGCCCGCTCCCTCGGCGGCACCATCACCGGCGAGCATGGCGTCGGGACCCTGAAGCGGCCGTGGCTCGCAGACCAGCTGGGCGACGACGTCATGGCGCTGCACTATCAGCTGAAGGAGATGCTCGACCCGCTCGGCATCCTGAACCCGGGCAAGGCCATCTGACCGAGGCCAGGCGTAGACGTTGGCGGGATCCGATGGCAGACTGCTGCGATGCGAGCCGTCGTGTGCCGGAAGCTGGGGTCGGTGGAAGCACTGGCGGTCGAGGAGATGCCCGATCCCGAACCTGGCGTCGGCGAGGTCGTCGTCGAGATCGACGCCGCCGGCGTCACCTACGTCGACGCCCTGATCGTCTCCGGCCGCTACCAGTTCCCCCTCCCCACCCCCTTCGTTCCTGGTGGGGAGATCGCCGGCCGGATTCGGGCCCTCGGTACCGGGGTGGCAGGGCTGGCTGTGGGCGACATGGTCGTGGCCCAGTGCTGGTCCGGGGGGTTCGCGGCGGCTCTGGTGCTGCCGGCAACCGCCGTGACCCCCCTCCCAGCGGGCGTCGCCGCCGCCGTCGGCGCCACCATCCTGCAGAGCTACAGCACCGCGGTGTACGCCCTTACCGTCCGTAGCCCCGTGGTGGCCGGCGAGACAGTGCTGGTGCTCGGTGCCGGCGGCGGGGTCGGGCTCGCCGCTGTGGATGTCGCCAGGACGCTCGGTGCGCGGGTCATCGCCGCCGCGTCGAGTGCCGACAAGCGTGAGGCGGCACGCTCAGCCGGCGCCTCGGAGACGATCGACACCCTGACCGAGGACGTCAAAACCCGAGCCCGAGCGCTCTCCGGCGGCGGCGTGGACATCGTGGTCGACCCCGTCGGCGGGGACCTCGCCGAGCCGGCACTGCGTGCCCTTCGCTTCGGTGGTCGCTACCTGGTCGTCGGCTTCGCCGGCGGCGCCATACCGCATATCCCCCTCAACCTCGTCCTTCTCAACAGCCGTACCGTGCTGGGGGTGGAGCTGGGCGGGGTACTGCCCCGGGATCCGGCCACCGGCGCCCGGATCACCCAGGAGGTCCTCGACGGGGTCTGCACCGGGCGCTTCCATCCGGTCAACCCGGTGGTGCTCCCCCTCGACCGTGCCGGGGATGCCCTCGGGTCCCTGCTCGGGCGCCGGGTCACCGGCAAGCTGGCCCTGGACCCGGCCCGCTGACCGCCCCGCCCCGGGCGGCGGGTCCTGGGCTCTGCTGCCGTGGTGGGCTCAGGCGAGGGTGGCTAGGCCCTGGTCGATGACGATGTCGCCGTTTTGGCGTTCGGTGCGGAAGATGCACTGGTTGCCGTCTACCCACATCTTCACCGTCAACGTGTCGCCGGGGAACACCGGCTTGGAGAACCGGGCCTCCATGCTGGCGAAACGTGCCGGGTCGCCGCCACAGAGCGCGTGGAGCAACGCCCGGCCGGTGAAGCCGTAGCTGCACAGCCCATGGAGGATCGGCCGGTCGAACCCGCCCATGCTGGCAAAGCTGGGGTCGGAGTGCAGCGGGTTCAAGTCGCCCGACAGCCGGTAGATCAGCGCCTGGTTCGGCAGCGTCTCGTAGCTCACCTGATGATCAGGCGTCCGGTCGGGCGCCACGTTGCGGGGCCCTGACGGGCCCCGGTCACCGCCCCAGCCGCCTTCTCCACGCAAGAAGATCGACGACGTCGTCCGCCAGCGCACGCTGCCGGTAGCCGGATCGACGGCAGTCCCTTCGATCGCCACCACCGCGCCGGAGCCCTTGTCGTACATCCCGACGATCTTCGACGTGACTTGGGCGGTTCCCTCCGGCGGGATCGGTGCTTCGAGCGCCACACCCTGCTCGCCGTGGACCAGCATGGCGAAGTTGAACGTGCCCATCTTCGAGAACAAGCCGGCTTGCGACGCCATGGCGCCCGCCGCACCCGCCTGGCGGGCACGCTCGCCACCGCCGGCCACCACAGCGAACGTCGGCAGCACCTGCTGCGGCACGCTCGCCGTGTCGTGCGTGGCGAACTGCAGCTCGTCGGTGCCACACCCCACACCCAACGCGTAGATGACCGCGTCCCACTTCGTCCAAGAGATCTCGCTCGGCTCGGACTCGGCTCCCACCGCGTCAGGATTGATCGGCATGTCGTTCCTACCTCCGTGTTCCCTCAATCACGTGTTCCCTCAATCACGTGTGCCCAGCGTCGTCTCGCCGTGCCACCCGATCGTATCCGCCCCCCGCGCACCACGCCCGGTCCCACCAGCCACGACAGACGGGCTGGGACCGAAGATCTCGGCTTGGTGCTCGCCCACCAGCGGAGCAGGCCGGCTGATGCGCCAAGGCGAGCGGGGCGACACGAACGGCGCGCCCGGATAGACGACATCGCGCCCGATGGCATCGTGGTGCACCGAGACGGGGAAGCCCCTGGCGACGAAGTGCGGGTCGGACAGCACCTCCTCCGGAGCGTAGATGATGCCGCACGGCATTCCCCGGGACTGCGCGCCGATGAAGAAGTCGTAGGCGCTCACCCGTTGCGCGATGAACCGGAGCACCTCGCGACCCGCCCCGAACACGGCCATCGCCTCGGCGTCGTCGAAGATCTCGTGGATCTGCACCCCACCGCGCTCGACGCCCATCTCGAGCAGCGCGATGTCGTGGAACTCGGCACGCCCGCCGATCTCGTCGAGCCATTCGAGGACACCACGGAATTCCTCAGCCGACCGCGGCGGCACCCCGGTATTGACCTGCCGGCCGTCGGCACACACGGCGTCGGTGCTCATGGTCGGATGGACCGCGGCGTGGCGGGCAGTCTGGCGTTGGACCGTCCTGCCAGCGACGAGCCATTCATAGGACGCAGCTTCGGTCGTGACGTTGGCGGCGGCATGCGCAGAGACGTCGACGAGCTGGCCCTGTCCCGTCACCTGGCGTGCCAGCAACGCAGTCAGGGCTCCCATCACCGCCCACAGGCACACGGTGTGCATCCCCTGGTTGCCACCGCCACGCACCGGCGGTACGCCATGGTCGTCATATCCACAGCTCCACACCGGTCCGCCACCGGCCAGCACGGTGAGATCGGTCGCCGGTTCACCCGTACGGGGGTTGTCGCGACCGAAGGGCGACATCGCCACCCAGACCAGCCCAGGATGGCCAGCCCGCAGGTCCGTCTCGTCGAGCGCCAGCTCGGCGAGACGTCCAGGCGGCTCGGCCTCCAGCACGATGTCGGCGCCGGCGACCAGACGTCGGAACGCGCTCGCCCCGCCGGGTACGTCCAGGTCGAGCACCACCGATCGCTTGCTGGTGTTGTAGTGCCAGAAATACAGGGACTGCTCGGGATCCTCGACATCGTCGACGAACGGCGCGTACCGCCGCGTGTGGTGCCCTCCCGGCGGCTCGACGAGCACCACGTCGGCACCGAGGTCGGCGAGCAACTTGCCGGCGAACGCCCCGAGCTCGCTGGCCAGCTCCACGACGCGCACACCCTCCAGCGAGCCAGCGGGGACAGGACCGGCCGGAACAGCGCCGGAGCCAGGACCGGTCATATCGCCCCCTGCTCGCGTAGCCCGGCGATCTCCTCGGCGGACAGGCCGAGGATGTCGCCGAAGACGATGTCGTTGTGCTCGCCGAGACAGGGTGCACCTCGCTCGATGCGCCAATCGGTCTCCGAGAGGTGCAGCGGTATGCCGTCGACCCCGACATCGCCCATCTCGGTGTGGTGGACGGTGGGCCACAGGCCCCACGCGGAAGTCCCCGCATCGTGGTCGATGCGGTCCTCTGGCGTGGCCACGACGGAGACCGGGACACCGGCAGCGTGCAGCCTGGCGACGATGTCGTGGCGGTCCTGGACGCCCGTCCAGCCGCCGAGCGCGTCGTCGAGGTCGTCTTCGTCGGCCAGGCGGTCGCCCAGCGTGGCGTAGCGGGCGCCGATGGCCCATGGCTCACCCACCACCTCCGCCAGAGCGACCCAGTCGGAGTCATCACGGCAGGCGATCGCCACCCACCGGTCCTCACCGGCAGCCGGGTAGATCCCGTGCGGCGCCATCGGTGGCGACTGGCTCCGGTTCGAGTGCGGCATCCCCTGACGGCGCAGCGGGCGCCCGTTGACCGTGTAGTCGAGCATGACGGGGCCGTTCAGCCAGGCGCCAGCATCGGTGCAGCTCATGTCGACCCACTGACCCTCACCAGTGCGCTGCCGGTGGAGAAGGGCGGCCAGGATGGCGATGGCCATGATGTTGCCGCCGTGATGGTCCATGTACGAGTAGCCCCATCCTGCCGGCCCCATCCCTGCCAGCCCTGACGCGAACGTCAGGCCCGACACCGCCTGGACGATCGGCCCCCATGTCTTGAACCTCTGATACGGACCACTGGCGCCGAAACCCGAGTTGGAGACGTAGATGATGTCGGGGCGGATCTGGACCATCTCCTCGTAGGGGAACCCCATCCGGGCCAGCACGCCGGCGGCGAAGTTCTCAGTGACGACATCGCAGATCTCGATGAGCCGGCGGACCAGGTCCCGCCCCGCCTCGGTGCGCAGGTTGACCGTGACGCCCAGCTTCTCGACGTTGTGGTTGTTGAACGCACCGCTCAGGTTCACTCCCCGGCGCTCATCGACATAGGGCGGCATGCCACGAAGGATGTCCCAGCGGCCCTGGCGGACAGGGTCCTCGATGCGGATGACCTGTGCGCCCATGGCCGCCAGGAATTTGGTGGCGCCGGCACCAGCCAGCTGGCCGGTGAAGTCGCAGATGCGAAGGTGCGACAGCGCTGGGGGAGCCATCAGCCACCCACTACCGGTGCCGCCGGCATCCACTGCGGGAGCACGACGTCGTCGTCGATCCGCTCGAAGCGGACCTCCATCTCCATGCCGTCGACCAGCTCGGGCTCCCCCGCCAAGTGGCCCACCAGGCGCACGCCAGGAACGCCGTGGAGC
>JAJYAB010000054.1 GCA_021779775.1 Actinomycetes bacterium | reverse complement strand
AGTCCGCGGAAGCGGGCTGCTCGCAGAAGTCCGCCTCGTGCGGCAGCGAGAACCTCTGAAACGATCGCGGCGTGATGTCGCATCCACCTCAAGAATCCCCGGGCTTCATCCCTGGGGAGGATGTCAAACCACCTCGGGAGGGCCGGTGCCCCAGCGGTGCCGCGGGCATGTGGAGACGTGGGGCTGCCGCGGCGACATCTGGAGGACCCGCACCCCGTACCCTGGACACCGGATCCTGGTGACCCGAACGCGGCGGGGCTTGCATGCACACGCCCGACCTGTCTAAAGTGGCCCGGACAAAGCCTTGGATGGCGCTGTCCACGCGGTCCCTGCGGAGGAGATCGCCCGGGTCGGCAACTGCTACCCGCGTTCGAGTGGACGGTTCGGTGAAACCCGGTCAGGGGTGTGCTGTGTGGCGCGCCCCCATGCCGTAGAGCTTGTCGCATCTCGCGGCAAGCCGCCGTGCCGCACAGGCGCCCGCTCCCGATCCCCTACATCTCGAACCGATCCTGACGGACACCGGGAACCCCGTCGAAGGAGGCGCGTAACGCTCAGCTCAGGGTTGCTCCGTCCGCACCTCGTTCGGACCTGACTGTCCAGGGCCGCCTGCCCTTCCCGGCACCGGCTCCGCGAGACGAATGCTCAGACGACGGGCCGCCCGCATTCCCATGCCCCACCTGGAGCCCTCCGGGGATCCCGTGACTCAAGGGAGGCGCAAGATGCGGAAGCACCGACTCTTTGGCGTTGTCATCGCCGCATTTCTCGGCGTTGGGCTGTTGACCCAGCGCCCCAGCATCCATGGACATCCGTTGGCGTCGGACACGCTCTCGCGTGCCGGCACCCAGCTGACGGCGGCGGGCTTGCCCGCCAGCATTCGCGGTTCATCGGCCGAGAGCACCCTGGCCGCGCTGACATCCTTGTTGGCACCGCCGCCACCGCCACCACCAGCACCACCAGCACCACCAGCACCGGCTCCGGTGCCAGCACCACCAGCACCACCAGCACCGGCTCCGCTGCCAGCACCACCAGCACCGGCTCCGCTGCCAGCACCACCTGCGCCCAGGCCGGCGGTGGCACTTGCCACGTCAACGGCCCCCTCGGGCGGCATATGGCTCGAGCTCCGATCCTGTGAGTCGAGCGACAACTACGCTGACGCCACTGGCAACGGCTTCTACGGCGCGTACCAGTTCTCCGCGTCGACGTGGCGGAGCCTCGGCTACAGCGGCCTCCCATCGCAGGCACCAGCGTCCCAGCAGGACGAGGCCGCCCGCGAGCTGGAGGCCCGCAACGGATGGGGCCAATGGCCCCAGTGTGCCCGGGCGCTCGGCCTGTCCTGACGGCCGTAGCCCCAGGACACCCGCTCCCCCGCGTGTCCCCGCCCCGGTGCGCCGGCGGCGGGGACACGCGGATCAGGGTTGTCATCGAAGCCGGCGAGGACGCCGCGCAGCGGTCCGGGGCATCGCGTCGTGCACGATGTCAGTGATGCGACCGTCGCCACCCAGGGCATCCTCGCTCCGAACCACGTACCGCCGCTCGACAGTGCGACACCAGCTGTCGGTCGGCATGCTTGCACTGGTGGGCGCTGCTGTTGCCCTCGCCGGATGCGGCTCTACCGACCACAGCCGGGCAGTCCGGGTTGCGCCGGCCGCCCGGCGGGCGTCGGCACCGGTTCCTTCCGTCGCCTCGACCACCACCACGTTGCCGGTGGCACCGGTCACATGGTCGGCCTGCCAGAACGGGCTGCAGTGCGCCACGGTGACCGTCCCGCTCGACTACGCCGAGCCCGCCGGTCCGACCTTGGCGGTGGCGCTGGCGCGGCACCCTGCTTCAGATCCCGCAGCCCGCATCGGAGCGCTGATCTTCGATCCCGGGGGGCCGGGCGGCTCCGGCATCGACAACCTTCCCACCGAGCTCGGCGTGCTCGGCCCCGACGTGCTCGCCCGCTACGACGTGGTGTCGCTCGACCCGCGCGGCGTCGGGCGGAGCAGCCCGGTGCGCTGTGCGGCTGCGGACGGGACCTCCACCCCGGGGCCCCTGATCGACCCGGTCCCCACGGACCTGGCCGCCCAGCTGGCGCTGATCGCCGACTTCCGGGCCTACGCCACGTCGTGTCAGGCAACGAGCGGCGCCCTGCTGGCCCACGTCGGAACGGTGGACGTCGCCCGGGACCTGGACCGCATCCGGGCAGCCATGGGCGAACCGTCGATCAGCTACGTCGGCTATTCCTACGGCACGCTGCTCGGCGCCACCTATGCCAGCATGTTCCCGACCCATGTGCACTCCCTGGTCCTCGACGGCGCTATCGACCCGGCGGTGTCGTCCGACGACATGAGCCTGCAGCAGGCCCAGGGGTACGAGACATCGTTCACCACCTTCGCCTCGTGGTGCTCCGGCTCGCCGGCGTGCTCGTGGCGCCCCACGAGCGATCCGACCACCGCCCTGCTCGCCTTGGTGGACCGGGCGCGGGCCGCTCCCCTGCCGGCTGGTGGCGGGCGCGTCGTCGGCCCGGGCGAGATCTACGACGCGCTGCTCGGCGGGCTCGACGCCCGCTCGTTCTGGCCGACGCTGGGCACCGCCCTGGCGGACGCGGCGAGCGGGGACGGTGCCGCCGTGGCCTCGATGGCCGACCACTACCGCAACGCCGGCTCCAGCAACGCTTCGGATGCCGTGGAGGCAATCGACTGCAGCGACCATCCGGTGTCCCGAGATCTGGCCGTCTACCCTGGGCTGGCCGCCCGCGACAGCGCTGTCGCTCCGATCTTCGGCCCGCTGCTCGCCTGGGGCGAAGCGGGTTGCGCCGTCTGGCCGGTGCTGCCCAGCCGCCAGCCTTCGGCGCTGCACGACACCGGTGCGCCACCCGCCCTGGTCGTCGGCACGACCGGAGATCCGGCCACCCCCTACCGGTGGGCACAGGCGCTGGCCGGAGACCTCGCTGGCTCGGCCCTGCTCACCCGGATCGGCCAGGACCACGTCGCCTCCTACACAAGCATCTGCGTACGATCAGCGGTCACCGCCTACCTGCTCGACGGCACCCTGCCGCCGCCGGGCGCCACATGCTCCGGCTGAGGGCCAGAGGGACCGTTCCCCGGTCGCGCATGCATGTGCACCAGCTCGTCGATCACCCTGCGCTGGCAGGTGCCGATCGTCCGCGTCGCTCGGCACCTGGATCGCCACGAGCCGGTGGGGCTCCAGGTCGGAGCACCTACTACACTTGTCGGTACATCAGGAGGAACCCGATGCCAACGGTCGGTATTCGCATGCTTGCCAACCACACCAGCTCCGTCGTCGATGAAGTTGCTCGCAGCGGCCGCCCTGCTCTGGTCACCCGTAACGGGAAGCCGGTCGCTGCCCTGGTTGCCGTCGACGAAGAAGGGCTGCTCGACTACGTGCTCGCCCATGCCCCTGAATATGCCCGATCGACTGCCGATGCCGAAGCCGACGTTGCCCGTGGGGATCGGGGCCGCAGCCTCGATGACGTGCTCGCCGACATCGATGGCGGGGACGAGCCCTGAGCCAGCAGATCACCCTCACCCGGCGGAGGGAACAAGACCTGGGAAAGCTCTCCTCCACGGAGCGTCATCGGGTGGTCGAACGGCTCCGGCATTTGGGAGACCAGACCGAGAACCTCGATGTGAAGCCCCTCCAGGGACGTCCCGGCTGGTGGAGGCTGCGAGTAGGCGACTGGCGTATCCTGTACCTCGCCGATGCGAACGGCATCGTGGTCGAACGGATCGTGAACCGGCGCGACCTCGAGCGAGCCGTGAGCACACTGGCAGACTGATCCTCACGCGGCCCGGCACACCGCACGTCGCTCGATACGGGAGTGCCGGCTCTGACGTGAGAATGACTCCATGCTACGGTTCTGACTCCATGCTGCAACGGAGCACGGTGGGGATTGTGGACGGATGAGCCCGGGTGACACGGACGAGCTCGTCCGTGAAGCGGTGCTGCAGCTGGTGGCCCAGGCCCCCGACGCCGTGGTGATCGTCGACGCGCAAGGCATGATCCTCTACTGGAACCGCGGGGCAGAGCGCATCTTCGGACATCGGGCGGCAGACGTCACCGGCACGACGTTGGATGTGATCATCCCCGACAGGCTGCGGCAGCGCCACTGGGACGGCTTCCGATCGGCCATGGCCCGCGGGACCACTCGTTACGCAGACGACGACCTGCTGGCGGTCCCCGCGGTCACCGCCGACGGCCGGACCATCTCGATCGAGTTCACCGTGGTACTGCTGCAGGACACGCTGTCGCATGGCACCAACGGCCCGGTGGGGTACGTCGGCGCCATCATCAGGGAGGTCACCGCCAGGCGGGCGCGAGAGCAGGACATGCGCAGGCGGCTCGACGCCCTCGAAGCTACGCCCCCGCCGACCTGAGCCTCCACTGTACGAGGGTGTAGGCCGGCTCGCCGTCGGGGTGGTCCTCGAACACGGCGTCGACCTCGGCACCGATCGCAACGGGGGCGGTGGGGTCGCCGAGCAGGTTGCCGACCATCCGGATGCTCTCGGCCTGCGGCAGCTCCACCAGCACCACGACGTAGGGACAGGCCTCGGCGAGGGCCGGGTGCACCGGATGCCACACCCGCTCCCAGCTGTAGATGGTGCCCCCGGGCGCGACGACAGCCCAGCCGAGATCGAACGAGCGGCACCGGTGGCACACCCATTCGGGGCCCCACTGGTGGCGACCGCAGCCGTTGCAGCGCTGCACGGCCAGCTCGTGGCGGGCAGCAGCGGCCCAGTGCTCGGCGTCGAGATCGCCGGCTGCCGGTACAGGCGCCGGGAGCCCCGCAGGGAGGTAGGACCCGTTCATCGGTGCCATCGCCTCACTCACCTCGTCGCTGCCAGGAGCAAGTTGCTGACCGGGCTTACCATGGGGCCCGAGATCACGAGCGACAGCTCGACGTCGGTCACCTGGCTCGTCGATGTTCCCCGCACCTGTCGCACCGCCTCGATGATCAGCTCCAAGCCGTGCATGTAGCACTCGGCCAGGTTCCCTCCGCTGGTGTTCAGCGGCAGCCGACCCCCGGGGGCCGACAGGTTCTCCGGCGTGAAGAAGTCGTTGACCTGCTCGGGAGCGCAGAAGCCGTGCTCTACCAGGGCCATGACCACCCCACCGGTGAAGTTCTCGTACGACTGCACGACGTCGATGTCGGCGGGCCCAACCCCGGCGGTGGCGTAGAGCCGGGGGGCGAGGGTCTTAAAGTTCGAGGTGGCATAGTCGGGGGCGTTGTGGGCGGCGAGCGCCTGCCCCTCGGCCGATCCCTGGGCAGCGGCCCACACATGGGCCGGCGGCTGGCGCAGGTCGGCTGCCCGCTCCGCCGACGTCACGATGACGGCAGCGGCACCGTCGTTCTCCATGCAGCAGTCGTAGAGGTGGAACGGCTCGACGATCCAGCGCGACGCGTCATAGGCCTCGGGTGTGAGCGGCCGCCCGTTCATGATGGCCCTCGGGTTGGACTGGGCATGGTGGTAGCTGGCCAGCGCGACCGCCCGCAGCGCCGGTTGCCCGACGCCGTGCTCGTGCATGAACCGCTGCACGCGCATGGCGAACATCTGGGCCGGCGACATCAGCCCGTACGGCATGGTGTAGGCCATCGGGCCGCTGACGGTGCGAAGCGGCGGGGCTTGGCCGAACCGGCCGAACTGGCCCTGGGCGAGTGCCCGGAACACCACTACGTGGTCGGCGTAGCCGGCGGCCACCGCTGCGGCCGCGTTGCCGACCGCAGCTGACCCACCACCCCCGCCCCCGCCCCACACCATGTTGGAGAAGCGCAGCTCCGGGATCCCGAGCGCAGACGCGATGAGGCTCGGGTCGTTGCGGTCGTTGCTGTAGGAGGCGAACCCGTCGAGGTCGTCGACGCTGAGACCGGCGTCGTCGGCTGCCGCCATGATCGCTTCCAGGCAGAGCCTCAGCTCGGGGTGGGGGGACTGGGCCCGTTTGTAGTAGCGAGTCTCCCCGATCCCCACGATCGCCGCCCGGCCCTTGATGGTGCGCTCATCGCTCGCCATGCGCCTAGGCCTCCAACGCGGCGAGGCCGTCGCGGATCCCTCGTGCCGTGTCGATGTACTCCTCGACCATGTCGAGCACCACCTGGCGAGCCGGCTTCACCCGGTCGAGGCTCCCGACGACCTGCCCGACGAAGTAGGTGACGAGCTGAGACGCGCCGGATCCCGGCGTGCTCGAGGAGCGCCGGATCCGCTCCTGGGCGCGGGCGGTCAGGATCGGCTGCAACGGCATCGGCAACGGATCGGGGTTGTCCGGGCTCTCCCACTCGTCGGTCCACGCGGTGCGCAGCTGGCGGGCCGGCTTGCCGGTCGTGCAGCGGCTGCGCACCGTGTCGCTGGTGCTGGCAGCGAGAAATTTCTCCTTCACGACCGGGTGGGTCTCGGCTTCTTCGGTGGTGAGCCACACCGACCCGGTCCACACCCCCTGGGCGCCCAGCGCCATGGCCGCCGCCATCTGGCGGCCACGGGCGATGCCCCCGGCTGCCACCACGGGCGTCGGTGCCACCGCGTCGACGACCTCGGGGACGAGGACCATGGTGGCGATCTCACCCGTGTGACCTCCCGCCTCGTAGCCCTGCGCGACGATGATGTCGACGCCGATCGCCTGGTGGCGCAGGGCGTGCTGCTTGGTGCCGGCCAGCGCGGCGACAAGGATGTCCCGGGCGTGAGCCTCCTCGACGAGGTCGGGGGGCGGAGGCCCGAGGGCGCTGGCGATCAGACGGATGCGGTGGGCGAGGGCGACCTCGACCAGCCGGTGCACCCCGGGACCGCCGAGGCTGAGCTCGTCGCCCTCGCGGCGCGCCCGACCACCGCC
This sequence comes from Actinomycetes bacterium, assembly GCA_021779775.1. GTDB lineage: Bacteria > Actinomycetota > Acidimicrobiia > Acidimicrobiales > UBA8190 > JAJYAB01. The sequence continues at coordinate 2,262 of JAJYAB010000054.1, read as the reverse complement.
GCCGTCGGGCGGGAGATCGGGCACCTCGTAGCGGCGCATCATGTCGTCGAGGAACTGGCGGTGCTCCTGTGGGATGAGGTCCTGCAGCTTCGCCACCGGCAAACCACCCTCGTCGCTGCCGACGTACTTCTGGGGGATGAGGACGTCGACGCCGTAGGGAAGGTCGCCGATCTCGTTCTCGATCCAGCCCAGCTCGACCTCGAGCTCGTCGGGCGTGAACGCGGTGGCGCCGAGCACGCCGAAGCCGCCCGCCTTCGACACCGCCGCAACGACGTCACGGCAGTGACTGAAGGCGAGGATGGGGAACTCCACCCCCAGCAGGTCGCAGATCGGCGTTCGCATGGTCTTCCCTCCGGTCCCGGCACGACGAGCGCCCTACCGATTCGATCCTCGTGTCCCGATTCGATCCTCGTGTCCCGATTCGATCCTCGGGTCATTGGCGCGGCGGCAGCTGTGGCACCGGGCGCTACAGCCCCAGCTCGTGCGCCACGATGAGCAGCTGGTGGTCCCGGGGGCCGAGCGCCAGCTCCGCCGCCTTCGCATGCTCGGACCACAGGTGGAGATCGTTCTCCCGGACATAGCCCATGCCGCCGAAGAGCTGGTGGGCCATGACCGTAGCCGCCTTGTACGCCTCACCGGTCCATGCCTTGGCGACGGCGACCTGCTTGGTCGCCGGCCGGGCGCCGGCGAGCCGCCACAGGGCCTGGTAGGTCGCCAGCCGGGCGCCGTCGACGCCGGTCGCCATGTCGGCGACGTGGTGCTGCACCGCCTGGAATGACCCGATGGGCCGACCGAACTGGACCCTGCGCGTCACGTACTCGGCGGTGAGCTCGAGCACCTTCTGGGCACCGCCGGCCATCTCGGCGCAGAGCAGCGCGACCCACTGCTGCCGGGCCGCCTCGATCCCGGACCAGGCCGACCCGACCGCTGCCGGCCCCCCGAGGACGGTGCCGCCACCGACACGGGCCCGGTCCAGCGCCACCCGGAACTGGCGGTCGTGGGCGAAGGTGACGTGGGGATCGAGCGTGACGCCGTCGGCGCCGGCCGGCAGGCAGAACACCGTCAGCGATCGCTCGGGGGGGCCAGCAGCGGTACGGGCGACCACGAGTAGCGGGTCGGCCAGGTGGGCGTTCGCCACGAACGCCTTGACACCCGACAGGATCCAGCCGTCACCATCGGCGACCGCCTCGGTGGCCAGGTACCTCGGGTCGTGGATGGCCTGGGGCTCGGCGAAGGCCACTGCCGACACGGCCGATCCCGACACCACCCGGCCGAGGACGTCGGCCTGCTGGCGATCGGTGCCCAGGGCGGCGACGAGCAGCGCTGCCTGCATCGTCGACCGGAAGGTGGACGGCACCAATGCCCGGCCCGCCTCCTCGGCCACCAAGCCCAAGTCGACAAGCGAGCCGGCTCCGCCGTAGGCCTCGGGCAGGGCCAGGCCGAGCCATCCCTGCTCCGCCATCTTCTGCCACAGATCCGGCCCGTGGCCCGAAGATGCCGGCTCGCGCAGGTCGCGCACCAGCGTGACTGGACAGTTCCGCTCGAAGAACTTCCGGGCCGACTCGGCGAGGAGCTGCTCGTCCGCAGAGCGCTGCAGGTCCACGGTCGCCCCGCTCAGGCGCCGCGGGGCAGGCCCAGGCCCCGCTCGGCGATGATCGATCGCATGACCTCGTTGGTGCCACCGCCGAAGCGCAGGAACGGAGCCATCCGGTAGGTGCGCTCCAGGCGGCCGCTCAACGCGGCGTCCTCGTCTGATTCGTGCAACTGGCCGTACAGGTCCACGATCTGCATGCCCCAATCGGCCAGCTTGGTGCGGAGCTCGGTGGAGAACACCTTCTGCATCGACGCCTCTCTGGCGGGGATGCCGCCGGCGTCGATGAGCGACGCCGTCTGGAGGCTGAACAGCTGGGCCACCTCCAAGTCGACCGCCAGGTCGGCCAGGCGCAGCTGCACCTCGGGCCGCTCGGCCAGCGGGCGGCCGTCCACCACGGTGCGGCGGCAGAACGTCACGAGATCGTCGAATAGCCGGCGCAGCGAGCCGGTGGTGCCGAGGGCGATCCGCTCGAAAGCGAGCGCCCCGACGATGTAGTACCAGCCCTGGTTCATCTCACCGATGAGATTGGCGCGCGGCACGCGCACGTCCTCGAAGAAGACGAGGTTGGTGCGAACGTCTCCCCAGGTCCACAGCGGGCTCACCGTGATGCCCGGGCTGTCGATCGGGACGATGATCACCGAGATGCCCCGATGCTGGGGTGCGTCGGG
>JAJYAB010000053.1 GCA_021779775.1 Actinomycetes bacterium | reverse complement strand
ACGCCGAGGATCGCCGCGTCGCCCGCCGCGTGGCCCGACGTGTCGTTGATCCGCTTCAACCCGTCGACGTCGACGGCGGCGACCGCCAGGTCGAGCCCTGACGCCAGGGCGCTCCCGGCAGCGCGCCGGATGTCGTCGTCGAGGGTCCGGCGGTTGACGCAACCGGTCAGCGGGTCGGTGCGCGCCGCGTGGCGCAAGCCGTTGGCGGCGGCATCGACGGCTTCGAGCATGAGCTGATCGATCACCCGGTGCAGTCGGTCGTCGGTGCCGGCGGCACCGGTCAGTTCTTCGCGCAGGCATGACACCACGGTGATGACGTCAGCGGGAGCGTCGAAGTGGCTCCCCCAGCTCCGGGCAGCCCGTCCGAGGTGGGGGGTCTGGTTGCCCCGACGCAACGCAGCGTCGACGGCGGTCACCAGGTAGCTGGCGTCGGATCCGCGGCAGTGCTCGGCACTGGCGCCACGGGTCTGGCATCGCTGTGCCCAGTGCTGCAGCAGTGTGCTGCGCTCGTCGTCGGTGTGCGGAGCGGGCATCGGATCGTTCCTCGTCGCCGGTCACATAGCTGACACATCCGATTGTTCCACGCTGAGCGGTAATACAACCACGCCAGATCGTCAAGGTAGAGGTTTTGTCCTAACGTTGACGTTAGGAAATGCACTGACTACGTATCGTGGTTATTGGACGCGCAGCGGCTCCGTGCCGCCGGATCGGTCAGGCGGGGCGACGGCCACCGCTGCTCCTGACCGTCGCCGGGCGATACCGGCACGGCGTGCCCGGCGCGCGGTCCCGCGCCTGCGGTACAGGTCGGCGTCCGCCGCTCCGAGGACTACGGTCGGATCGTCGCCAGGGCTGACGCCAGCCGACACCAGGCTGGCGACCCCCCAGCTGAACGGCGGTCCGCCGAGGGTCTCGGCCCGGGTCATCAGTTCGGTCGCCCCGGCAGCGTCGGTGAACGGGGCCAGCACCACGAACTCGTCGCCGCCGGTGCGGTACAGCGTGTCTGCTTGGCGCAGGGTCTGGCGGATGCTGCCCACCACGCCGAGGATCGCCGCGTCGCCCGCCGCGTGGCCCGACGTGTCGTTGATCCGCTTCAACCCGTCGACGTCGACGGCGGCGACCGCCAGGTCGAGCCCTGACGTGCCGGCGCTGGACGCGGCCCGGCTCAGCTCCTCGTCCAGGGCTCGCCGGTTGGCACACCTCGTCAGCGGGTCGGTGCGCGCCGCGTCGCGCAGCGTGCTCGCCGCGGCGTCCACCGCATTCGCCATGAGCTGGTCGAGCACCAGGTGGACACGTTCGGTCGCGGCGGGCGCCCCCGCCCCCGCCCCAGCCGCCCCAGCCGCCGCCGTGCCCGCGGTGTCCTGGTGCATCAGCACCTCGCGCAGCGCGGACAAGGCGGCGACGACCTCCCCCGGCGAGGTGAAGCGACTGCCCCAGCTTCGGGCGGCCCGGCCGAGGTGGGGGGTCTCCCGCCCGCGACGTACTGCCGCCTCCACAGCGGTCACCAGGTAGAAGGCTTCGGGGCCGGCGCAGTGGCGGGGATCGGTCTGGCGGAGCTCGCATCGCAGCGCCCAGGCGTTCAGCAAGGCGATGCGCGGATCAAGTCCGGGGGGTTTTGGCACTACACCCTCCTCATCGCTCCCTGGTCTTCGCTGGCTTGGTGGCCGAAGTGCGTCCACATGACGCCATCCCGACGTTAAAGTTGTACCACTGCCGGCGCCAGCTGAAACCGTCCTGGCGCCCAGGGGCCGGCGCCTCGGCGGGATGTTGGCACGGCGCCACCACAGGTCGGCGCCACCACAGGTCGGGACTGGGTGCCGATCGGGCTCCGCCCCGCCCCGACGTCGCGGCCCCAGGGCTTCGAGGTTTTCACCTCAGTAGGCGCCATGCTTGGATATGACGGTTCGCAGCGTCCGCAGCAGCACGCGGAGGTCGAGGCCGATGGACCAGCAGCTCACGTACAGGCTGTCGGAGCGAAGTCCTGCGGAACGATGGTTGAACGAACTCCTTCCTACTTCGAGTAGGATGAGCTGGATGCCAGTAGAGAAGGTGTCGATGAGTCTCGATACGGAGGTGCTGGCGCAGACGCGCGAGCGAGCCGGAGGGCGTGGCGTGTCCGCCTACGTTAACGAAGCTGTGCGCCGACAGCTCCGCCGAGATGCGCTGGCCGAGGTCTTGGTGGAGATGCGAGAGGCGAACGGTCCGGTCAGCGACCACGCGATGGAGGGGGTTCGCCGTCTATGGCCAGGCCCCGACGACAAGGTCGCGCGCCAGCCAGTCTGAGCGACTTGCTGGTCCTCGACGCCGACGGCGTCTCTAAGGCTGCTGCCAATGATCCAAGCGTCCAGGCCTGGTTGGAGCGGGCGCGGGAATTGGACGCTGATGTGATCATCTCGGCCGTGACCCTGGCCGAAGTGGTGCGCGGCGTCGCTCGGGACGCCGGTGTGAACCGCGTCGTGAAGGCAGCGGAGGTGTGGCCGGCTGATGAGCAACTCGCCAGGCACGCAGGTCGGCTGCTCGGCAAGGCGGGTTCCGACGCCACTGTCGACGCCTTCGTGGCCGCTACGGCGGTCGCGGGACTGGAACGCCATGGCGCCACCCACTGCGTCGTGCTCACGAGCGACCCACACGACCTTCGGGTGCTCCTGACCGGCGAGCACGTTCGCGTCGTTGGGGTGTAGCCGAGCGCGCCGCCTGTCCCGATCATCGATCCGGTTGCCAGCAGCTCCACAGTCTCCCGGGGTGCGGCGGGGTGCGGCGGGGCCTTTCCGAACGGGTGTTCGGGTCGGACGTTTCGCTCCGTTGCCCTCCGACGTGATGGATGCATCCCCGGCGTTCTGGTCCCGGCCGCTTGGCCTTTGCCGACTGGGACGAGGCGATCGATCTGATGTCGGAGTGCGCTGGTCGATCCCCGTTCTGCGAGCGGTCCCCGTTGCCTCGTGATCCAGCTCCAGCGCAAGTAGGCTTACGGCCGGCGGTCGCCACCCCGGCGGCCACCAACCCCGGTGGCCGAACTGTGGACACCGGTACAGTCCAACCTCGGGTTCGGTCCAACCTCGGGTTCGGTTCAACCTCGGGTTCGGTTCAACCTCGGGTTCGGTTCGACCTCGTGGCCTGAGGCCAGTGTCGACACTTCGCCTCGCTCGATGTCCTGGTCGAGGTGGACCCTGGTCGAGGTGGACGCTGGCCGAGGTGGACGCTGGCCGAGGTGGTGAGTCGTTGAGAGACGTTTTTCCGCAGATCGTGAGCTGGCGCCAGGCCGGGCATCGGGTGGCCGTAGCCCGAGTGGTGGCCTTGGAGGGCTCGGGGCCCCGGTTGCCGGGCGCGACCATGGCCGTCAACGACCGTGGCGACGTCGCCGGGTCGGTGTCGGGCGGCTGTGTGGAGTCGGCAGTGGTGAGCGAGGCCATGGATGCGATGGCCGTCGGGAGGGGAGCGAGGAGGCGGATCTTCGGGTACTCGGACGACGATGCCTTCGCCGTGGGCCTCACGTGCGGCGGGACTCTCCACATCCTGATCGAGCCTGAGCTGCCGCCGGTGTTCGACCAGCTGGCGGTCGCTCTCCGGGTGGGGGAGCCGGTGGCCGTGGCCACGGTGGTGGGGTTGGACCCGGACGAGGCCGGCGGAGGATCCTTGCCGGAGCTCGGGGCGAGCATGCTCGTGCACGAGGGAGGGCGGGCCGAAGGATCTGTCGGGCACGCCGGTCTCGACGAGGTTGTCCGTCGCGACGCCGCCGGAGCACTGGCCGGCGGTCGGTCGTCCACCCGGCGCTACGGCCCGCTCGGCGAGGCTCGGCAGCGTGCCGTCGAGGTCTTCATCGAGGTCTTCGCACCGCCGCCGAGGATGGTGATCTTCGGGGCGGTCGACTTCACCGCCGCACTGGCTCGGGTGGCCAAGGTCCTCGGTTACCGGGTCACCGTCTGCGACGCTCGACCGGTCTTCGCCACCCCCGAGCGCTTCCCCATGGCCGACGACGTGATCGTGGACCGGCCGGAGCGTTTCCTGGCGGCGAGCGGGTCCGAGCTCGGCCCCAGGGACGCGATCTGCGTCCTCACCCACGACGCCAAATTCGACGTCCCGGCGATCGTTGCCGGGCTCTCGACGGCGGTTGGCTACCTGGGGGCCATGGGGTCGCGACGGACGATCGCCGACAGGCGCGAGCGGCTCCTCCAGGCAGGGGTCGACCCCGGCGTGCTTCCCCGGGTCATGGCCCCGATCGGCCTCGACATCGGGGCACGTACCCCCGAGGAGACCGCCGTAGCGATCTGCGCGGAGATCATCGCGATCCGCACCGGCACGGTGGCGAAGTCGCTGCGCGACGGCACGGGACCGATCCACGAGCCCGGCTCGCAGCCAGCCGAAGCCAGCGCGGGGCTCGCCACGCCCCCATGAGCGTCGCCGCGGTGCTGTTGGCAGCGGGAGGAGCCCGCCGCTTCGAAGGCGCGACCCATAAGCTCTTGGCACCGTTTCGGGGAAGACCGCTTATCTCGTGGTCTGTCGAATCTGCTCTCGGCGCCGGGCTGGATGACCTCGTCGTGGTTGGCGGCGCGTTCCCTCTCGACGACGTGGTGCCGTCCGGTGCCACGCTCGTGCTTAACGACCGGTGGCGCCTCGGCATCGCCTCCTCGCTCAGCGTCGGGATCGACAGGTGCCGGAGCCGGGGCCATGACGCGGTCGTGGTCGGGCTCGCAGACCAGCCGCTCGTGCCGTCCTCGGCCTGGAGGGCGGTGGCCCTTGGCGACCATTCGCCCGTCGTCGTCGCCACCTATGGAGGTGAGCGTCGGAACCCGGTCCGGCTCCACCGTTCGATCTGGGCGATGCTGCCCACATCCGGGGACGAAGGCGCTCGGGCGCTCATCCGGGAGCACCCGGACCTGGTCGCCGAAGTGGCCTGTGACGGGGACCCGACCGACGTGGACACCGTGGAGGACCTCGCCGACGGGGAACGTGGAGCGGACCGCACCGCACCGTGAATTGTGGAGCGGCACGGACACACGGTTTGGTTCGGGACCCGAGAGGCCCGTCTTACCAGCATTGTCAGTAAAGACCGATCGTATAGGCTTGGGATTCGGAACGCCTGGCCGCACCAAGACGTCGACGTTTTCGGAGAAACGCTCGACGATCTGATATCCCTTTGACAGGCTCGTGCCACCCTTGAAGACGAAGTTGTCGGCGAAGCCCGCGGCGAGCACCCGCAGGACCTCGCTCACCCAGTAGTCCTTCTCGACAGCGGTGGGGCGAACGCCCAGATGCTCGGCGGCCGCGTCGAGCATCGGTCCGAATTCGGCGGAGTCTCGGAACCAGGCCATCCTCTGATGGCCACCTGCGTGGACAGGCCGAGCGCCAGGGCTGCATTCCACCCAGCCGGTCCACTCCCGGGACCGTGTACGACCTCACCGGCCAAGCGCTCGGGGGGTGGGGGGCCATCCCGAGCCTGGTCGGGGACCCTCGCCAGTAGAGGCCACGGCCAACCCGGCGCAGCTCGCCGGTCCGCGTCGTTGGTTTCAACTGCGCTCCGAGGTCTGCGACGCTCCGACGGGCGCAGCGCTCGATCGCGCCTTGGGAAAGGTCGACGCGTACGTCTGCGCGTACATCGGTCTGCATGGCCGGCGCTGGGGCGATGGACGCTGCCGGGTCGTGGGGACGCCGCAGGACGGCCCGAGGCGGATCCGCTCCATTGCCCATGTACCGAGGTCGTGTGGGGCGCCGGAGGCGAGGTCCCGGGCGATCTCGGGGACGATCTCGACGTTCGACAGGAGGCGCTACAGGTCGAGGTAGTCGTTGGCTGCCTTTTCCACCCGAGCCGGCGGGCGTCGGGGAGCGGACTGGAGCTTCATGGCGACCAGGCTCGCCGAGGACGCCGCCGGGCAGGCGACCGTGGCCGACACGATCCGGCCTTCCACGGCACTGATGACGACCGGGGTCGCCGAGTCGAGGCCCCAACGGTGGGCCAGGACGAAGGCCCTGTCCCACTCGTCCTCCGGCAGGTCCGAAGTAGGGATCCGGTCAGCTGGCATGCTCCCGACGTCGATGTGATCGACCTTCACCCCGTCGACGAGCCGGCGGACGGCGCCCCTCCCCTGCTCACCGATGACAATGGCGATGTCCGAGGGATCCTCGCCCAACTGTTCGCTGACCGCGTCGATGTCGTCCGTGGCGCGGTGAACTGTCGTGAGCCTCGTCATCACGGCGAGGCCCCCGATCAGAGCGAAGGTCCCGGGCTTCACCTGGGCAACCAGGCTCGACAAAGCGGCGACGAGGCGCGTCGCCACCCCACCTTCGTCGGACAGCAAGACCTCACCAGACACGGACGACTCCTTCGGGATGCCACTGCTCGAGCGCCTCGCGTCCCCGACCCCGGTCCAACGCGAGGTCGAGTGCGACTATGACGTGGTTCACAACCGGGAATTCGAGGTTTCCATCTCTGGCCTGGTCGAAGCCGTACGGGGACGGGCACACCGCAGCCTTGGCCACTGGGGAGATCGTCCGCTCAAGGTCGGGCGGGTATGACCGGACCAGGCGGCGGAGGGCAAACTCGTCGCGAACGTAAAGCTCTGGCGGCCAGCTGGCCGAGAGCGCCATCGGGACACCATGCCAGATCGCGGCATGCAGGCCACCCAGGCGGAGCGCGGGGTCCGGTGGTGGGGTTCCACCGAGAGTGACCCATTGGGGATCCCAGGCGCCGACGACCGCCTCGAACAGTTCGGGGATAGCCGGCGTTACGTCCCGGTTCACCAGGCCGAGCGCCCGCAGTTCGCGAAGCAGCTCGGAGACCCGACCGACCGACGCTCCAGTCCGTCGTGAGATGTCCCTAACCCCGACCGGTTCCGTCGGATCGAGGAGGAGTGCGATCGCGACGCCGAGCCCGACGGTGGTGAACGGGTTGGCTGATCGGCCACGCGCGTCGACGATGAGGGGGTCGATGTCCCGGTCGATGAAGATGCCCGGCGGAAGGACGAGGCGCAGGTGTCCACGTCGGTCGAGCCAGCCAATCCGGTGCTCTTCGAGCAGCGCTCGGGCCCTGGGGGAGAGGCGATCCGCCACCACAAGCGAGTGTTCCGGCAGCCGGCCGGCCAGGTGCTGGGCGTCGATGTCGCGCACGTCGCGCTTCACCTCGACCAATAGGCGTCGGTTACCGACCCGCAAGACGGCGTCAACGGATCGGTCCTCGGTCATCGCCAGGGCTTCGGTCGCGACGAGCCCGAGCCCATCGAGGACCCTGACCAGGTCTTTCACCCCCTCGTCTTCCATGGTTGCTTCCACTACCGTAACGATACCTGCTGTTCAGTGTTCGAGGTACCGCGATCCTTGAACAGCGACCCCTTCGCCTCGCCCCGGAGGGGGTAGAGCTACTCGCCGGTGCCGGCGGGGGACCGGCAGGCCGGCTAGTGGCAGGCCGGTCGCTCACTAACCTGGCCACGTGAAGATCCTGGTTGCGATGTCGGGCGGAGTTGACTCGTCGGTCGCCGCCGCGCTGCTGGCCCGGCAGGGCCACGAGGTGGTGGGAGCGACGCTGAAGCTGTGGGGCGGCGACTCCGACTCGGGCTGCTGCTCGGTGGTCGACGTCGACGACGCCCGGCAGGCGGCCGACCAGCTTGGCATCGCGCACCACGTCTTCAACTTCACCGAGGAGTTCGAACGTTCCGTCGTGGGCCCGTACGTCGACGACCACTCGGCCGGCCGCACCCCGAACCCGTGCATCGAGTGCAACCGGCACGTCAAGTTCGGCAGCCTCCTGGCGCGGGCTCGCCGGCTCGGCTTCGGCGCGCTGGGGACCGGGCACCACGCGCAGGTCGTGGCCGGCCCCATGGGGCCGGAGCTGCGCCGCGGGCACGACCGGCGCAAGGACCAGTCCTACGTGCTGTCGATGCTCGACCGCCACCAGCTCGCCGACCTGGTGCTGCCGGTGGGCTCCATGACCAAGTCCGACGTCCGTGCCGAGGCGGCCCGGCTCGGGTTGCGGACGGCGGGCAAGCCCGACAGCCAGGACGTCTGCTTCATCCACTCCTCGGTCGGGCGGCGCCGGTTCCTGGGCGACCGGATCGACCTCCACAGCGGCGAGCTGGTCGACGCGGCGACCGGTGCCGTGGTGGGGACGGTGCCGGCCGTGGAGCTGGTCACGGTAGGGCAGCGACATGGGCTCGGCGTGTCAGGCGACGGCCGCCGGCGCTACGCCGTCGCCGTCGACGTGGCCGGCCGGCGGGTGCACGTCGGGGACGGCCGGGCTGGCCTGCGGTCCGTGGTCCGCTTCGACCGGGCTACGTGGGTCGACCAGGCGCCCGGCTCCGCCACCAGAGCCCTCGCCCAGACCAGTGCGCACGGTGCGGCGGAACTCTGCACTGTCGACGGCACGCAGCTCCGCTTCGACGACCCCCGCCCGGCGGTGGCCCCCGGCCAGACGGTGGCGCTCTACGACCCGGCCGACCCGGAGCGGGTCATCGGCTCGATGGTCGCCGCATGAACGAGCGTTCCGTGGGCGCCGGGGGGTGAGCACGCCAGCCTCCGAGCGCGCCGAGGCACTGCGGGCACTGGTCACATACCACGCCCACCGGTACCACCAGCTCGACGATGCCGAGATCGCCGACGCAGACTACGACCAGCTCGTCCGCGAGCTGCAGGACCTCGAAGCGGCCCATCCGGAGCTGGCGACGCCCTCCTCCCCGGCCGTGCAGGTCGGTGCGCCGCCGTCGGCGCTGTTCGCCCCGGTGGCGCATCGCACCCCGATGATGAGCCTCGACAATGCCTTCGACCTGGGGGAGCTGCAGGCCTGGGTGGACCGCATCGTCCGCATCGATCCCTCGGTGGAGCAGGCGGCGTTCGTCTGCGAGCTGAAGATCGACGGGCTTGCCGTGGCCGTCGACTTCGAGGACGGCATCTTCGTCCGGGCGGCCACACGGGGCGACGGCCGCACCGGCGAAGACGTCACCCATAACGTGGCCACGGTGGCTGCGGTGCCCCACCGCCTGCGTTGGCCCGCCGGGCAGGGTCCAGTGCCCCGTCTGGTCGAGGTACGGGGCGAGGTGTACATGCCGGTCCCCGCCTTCGAGGAGCTGAACGACCGCCAGCGCGAAGCGGGAGCCAAGCCCTTCGCCAACCCGCGCAGCGCCGCTGCCGGCTCGCTGCGCCAGAA
>JAJYAB010000052.1 GCA_021779775.1 Actinomycetes bacterium | reverse complement strand
GAAGAAGGCTGTGGCCACGGCAGCTGTGGCGAAGAAGGCTGTGGCGAAGAAGGCTGTGGCGAAGAAGGCTGTGGCGAAGAAGGCTGTGGCGAAGAAGGCTGTGGGCCGGGCGCGCTGACCGACCGGCCGATCTGCCGGCCTGCATGACGGACCTGGACGGGGGGCCTTCGGGTCCCTCGTCCACGGTGCCAGGAGGGTCAGATGCTGTCGAGGAGATGAAATGCCTCTCCGGCGCCCAGGCCAGCCAACGACCCGTGATCGGCCAGCTGGCGCAAGACCTTCTCTGTCAACTCGCCGACGTGGTTTTCGTTGTCGATCCCCATGGTGGTGCGGTACTGGCTCCGGTGGGCCGACAGCGCCTCGACCTTGCGCAACTCGAAGCCGGCAACGTCCTCGACATGGTTCGGCTAGTCTGCCTCCCAAAGCAGCACCGCTTCCGGTCGGTGCGGTCCTTCCGGGATATCCGGGAAGAACTTGGGGTCGCGGGCGGCGACCACAGCATCGACGGTCAGCCATCCGGCGTGCCGGTGGTCGGGATGCAGGCGGTAGCGCCGCCACGGGTCGTGCCCCAGGACGATCCCGGGCCGAACCTGGCGGATCACCTGGCAGACCTGGCGGCGCTGCACCCGTCCGGACTCGAGCTCGCCGTCCGGCCAGTCGAGGAACTGGACATCCTCCCCGCCGAGCACGGCGGCGGCCGTCACCTGCTCGTGCCGGCGGGTGGCGACCAGCGCCTCGGGATCGCCGTCGGTCTCCCAGGTCCCCTTGGATCCATCGGTGAGCACCAGGTGGTGGATCTCGCATCCGGCCGCTGCCCACTTCGCCAGGGTCCCGCCGCACCCGAATTCCACGTCGTCGGGGTGGGCGCCGATGGCCAGCACCACCGAGGGCACCGCGGCGTCGACCGACACGAGCAGCCCGTCGCGTGGGAGACCATGGGGCAGATCGCCGACGGGCAGACCACTCGCCGGCCGGCCGGCGTCCCGGCCGCCTGGCAGCGGAGCTGTCACGGTCGTCGCGCCGGCTCCGGCAGGCGTCCCGACGGCAGGTCGTCTGGTATGTCCACGTCCCAGGCCAGCGCCGGCTCGTGCAGCACGCGTAACGCCCCGCCCAGGCGGCGCGCCTCGTCGCAGTGGCGGGCGAACGACCCAGCGCCGTAGGAGAAGCGGAACATGCTCTTGGCCGGCAGGCCGATGACGTTGGTGCCCTCGCCGCGGCGGTCCGGCACGAGCGTGATACCCGGGAACCCGGCCAGCCCGGCCAGCCCGGCGGCCAGCGGGAGGTCGGCATGGACGACGAGCACTTCTTCGACACCGAGCTGGGACAGCCGGGCCACTCCCGACTGCACCGCGCCGTTCAGGCCGGCACCCGGTTCGGGCAGCACCATCGCCCCCCGCTGCCGAGCCCAGCCCGCCACCTGCGGGTCGTCGCACACGACGGCCACCGGCAACGGGCCGGCAGCCTCGATCACCCGGGCCGCCATCGTCTTCGCCAGGTCGGAGCGAGCGGCCAGGTCGAAGGTGGGAGCCAGACGCGCTTTGGCGCTGGCGAACGATTTCACCGGCACGAGCACCACGGTGCCCGCCACCGGGGGGCCCGCTGGCCGTGAGGTCACCGGGTCAGTGTAGGGGCCGTTACGTCCGGTCCGGCACGCCGGGGTTTCCTCGTCGGGATCGACGTCGTAGGGTCATCCGCGTGGTGGGCCATGTCGCGGTGATCGGTGCAGGCTCGTGGGGGACCACGGTGGCCGCCGTCGCTGCGCTGCGTTGCGACACGGTGCTGTGGGCGCGACGGCCTGCACTGGTCGACCAGGTCAACCGGCACCACTGCAACTCGGTGTACCTTCCCGGCCGCACGTTGCCCTCTTCGCTGGTGGCGACCGGTTCGCTGGCTGGCGCCGTCTCGGGGGCGAGCTTGGTGGTGATGGCTGTTCCGTCGCACGGCTTCCGCGGCGTGTTGCGTGAGCTGGCCCCGCACCTGGGGTCGACCACCCCGGTGCTGAGCCTGGCCAAGGGACTCGAGCGCGACTCGAACCGGCGGATGACGGAGATCGTGGCGCAGGAGGTGCCGGGACGCCCGGCAGGCGTGCTCAGCGGCCCGAACCTGGCGCGCGAGGTCGCCGCCGGCCAGCCGGCAGCCACGGTGGTGGCGATGACGGACCAGGCTGTGGCGGTGCGCGTCCAGCAGCTGCTGGTCACCGACACGTTCCGCATCTACACCAACCCCGATGTGGTGGGCTGCGAGGTAGCTGGCGTCACCAAGAACGTGCTGGCCATCGCCGCGGGGATCTCGGCCGGGCTCGGCATGGGGGACTCCTCCATGGCAGCGCTCATCACGCGCGGCTTGGTCGAGCTCGGGCGGCTGGTGGTGGCCATGGGTGGCGACCGGTCGACGGTGGCCAGCCTGGCCGGGGTAGGTGACCTGGTGGCCACCTGCACGAGCCCCCTCAGCAGGAACCGGACGGTGGGGGTGCAGATCGGTCAGGGTCGCGCGCTCGCCGAGGTCGTCGGGGACATGCGAATGGTCGCCGAAGGAGTCAAGTCGGCACGTCCGCTGGTCGACTTGGCCGCGTCCCATGGGGTGGAGATGCCGATCGCCGAGCAGGTTGCCGCCGTTGTAGAGGGGCGTACCACCGTGGCCGACGTGACCTCCGCCCTCATGTTGCGTTCGGCCAAGCCGGAGTTCCGTGGACTGCAGCGGGCAGGCTGGGGAACCGGTTCCCCAGGCACCGTCACGGGTTCCGGCTCGGGCGGATGACCGCTGGCCACGTCGATCCGCCGCCACCAGCCGGTGGTGGAGCGGTGGAGGGTGCGGATCCGAACGCGGCGGCGCTCGACCGGGTGGAGCGGTTCCTCGCGGCGAGGGGGGTTGCCAGCGAGGAGATTCGCCGGGCAGAGGCCGACGGTGTGCTCGACCTCCTGGTCGCGGACCGGGCGCTGGTTTCCGGAAGGCGGTGTTACACCGTCGACGACCTGGCCCGATTGACGGGCACCGCACCCGACACGATCCGCCGGCTCTGGCGAGCGCTCGGGTTCTCCGACGCCCCTGCCGGCGAGCCGGTCTTCGCGGACCTCGACCTCGAGGCCATCTTGATCCTCCAGGCGTTGGTCTACCAGGGGGTGGCGGATATCGACTCGGCGTTCAGCCTGGCTCGGGTCATCGGTTCGTCGATGGCCCGGATCGCCGAGGCCGAGGTGTCGACGACGATCGCCGGGGTGCCGGGCACGGCGGTCCCCGAGGACAGCGTGGCGGCTGCCGACCGGTTCGTCGATCTGGCGCCGACGACGTTGCCGGCAGTGTCCCGGCTGATGGAGTTCGCCTGGCGTCGCCACCTGCACGCTGCCACGGTCCGGGCGGCGGCCTTGCGTCGCCGGGGGTCGGCAGCGTCCTTGCCCATCCTGGCTGTCGGCTTTGCCGACATGGTGGGGTTCACCGTGTTGAGCCAGCAGCTGTCCGAGTCGGAGCTGGCCGTCGTGGTGAGCCGGTTCGAGCACGTCGCCCACGACACGGTCACGTCGTTGGGCGGCCGGGTGGTGAAGATGATCGGCGACGAGGCGATGTTCGTCGCCGAGTCGGCGTCCGTAGCAGCCCGGATCGGCTTGGGGTTGGCCGAAGCCTATGCCGACGATGCCCTGCTGTCCGACGTGCGCGTCGGGCTGGCCGTCGGGCCGGTGCTGGTGCAGGAGGGCGACTTCTTCGGGCAGGTGGTGAACCTGGCCAGCCGGATGGTGTCCATCGCCCTGCCGGGGTCGGTCCTCGTGTCGGACGAGCTTCGAGCCGAGCTCGACACCCACGGCTTGCTGGCTTCCGGCTCCGGCGGGACCGCGACGGTGACCGACCGACCCTCCGGCGACGATCCCTCGCCCTCGCCCTCCGGCGACGATCCCTCGCCCCCTCCAGCCGGCGGCGAGTTCGTCGTCCGGGCGATCCGACCCCGTCCGGTGAAGGACCTGGGCTGGGTGCAGCTCTGGCTGCTGTCGCGTGCCGGTGCGGTGGTCCCGGAGTCCGAGCGCCGCTCGGCGAGGCGCTGGGAGCGCCTGTCGGAGGTGCTCCGAGATCTCGAGGAGCTCAGGGACCGGGGGCGGGCTGTCGCCACTGGGCGCCGATCAACGAACGCTGTCCTGCCCGGCCAGCCGGAGGGTGGCAAAGGCGAACGGTCCTAGCGTGACGTGGCCGTCCACCGGGCCGAGCGGGCGGCCACGGAGATCGACCATCCAGCCCGGGCGGTCGATGTGGGCGGTCACCGCTTCGGCCGTCGGGTTGAACACCCGCACCTCGAGCATGCCGTCGTGCCGGTGCACCGCCGACACCTCTGCTCCTTCGATCCGCAGGGCGCTGCCCGTCGGCGGGCGGTGGCCGCGCCCGACGGCATGCACCACGTCGAGTGGCAACGTCGCCCGGTCCACCAGCTCGTACGGGTCGTCGCAGTGGAGCTGCACCGTGTAGCGGGCATCGACGGTGTAGCCCACCAGCTGCAGGCCCTCCACCGGCGTGAGCGGCCCGGCAGGCATCGGCCGGTAGGCCATGCCGAGGCGCGACAGCATCCCCGTCGATCGCAGCAGTGTCAGTGCCAGGGTGCGGGCGGAGCGTGTCGTGGCGCCGTCGTCGATGTCGACAAGCTCATACTCGAGCAGACCCTGGTGGGCCACCGTCAGCCCGCCGGCCGACACGAACCTCCGTGAGGGGAAGGTCGGCAGCCCGTGCTCGTCGGGCCTGCCTTCGGCCTGCAGGGTGCGGTCGACGACGGCGAACGCGCACTCGGCGGACGAGTGGGTCGCCGGCTCGGGCAGGGGGAAGTGGACGCGCACGCGGTGGTCGCGGCAGGGGTTGGTGAACCGGGTGCGCACGTGCACGGCCGGATCGTCGGCATCGACCGACACCGTGGTGACCACGGCCACCGGCAGCGATCCGGTGCGCCGCCGGGTCGAGCCGTCGACGTGCTCCGGCCACGAATAGGTTGCCGTGATCTCCGCCGTGGCCCGCACCGGGCCCGCGGCGATGACCGAGACCGTGACGTCGTCGGGCCGGTCGACCACCTGGTCGCCGGCGGGAGGTGAGTAGTTGTACGAGTCCCCGTGGTCGCCGTCGTCGACCAGCCGCCCGAGCCCGGCTGTCCCGTCGACAGCGAAGGTCCCAGCTTCCGCGTCGATCTCCACGGTCACCAGGTCGTTGCGCAGCACGACGCTGCCGTCTGCCTGGGTGCCCACCGACACCGGATGGCGCAGGGCGACCGGCTCCCAGGCCGTCCAGCCGAACCCGGGGACCTCGGGGGTCTTGGCCAGCACGTGGACGGTCGGCGGCTGGTCGACACGGATCCGGACCGGGCTGTCCGGACGGGCATCGAGCAGCGTGGAGAGGCTTTGCTTCACGGCCGGCAGGGACAGGTCCGGGCGCTCGTCTGGCCCGAAAGCGATCGTCACGTCGATGCCCGCGTCGTCCTCCTCCACGCGCACCTGCTGGACCCACGTGTGGGCGTCGATCTGGCTGCTGCTCGGCAGCATCCCGATGATGGTGCGCACCGTGGCGGCGTCGAGCGTGAGCGTCCCGAGGCCCGGGGAGATGCCGAGCAGCCCGGGCTCGTGGGGGAGGGGCTGGGTCCCGGCTGGCGGCTCCTCGCCGGGAACCACCAGTTCTACGACGCCGGAGCGCTGCCGGCTCGACAAGTTCACGAGGGAGGGTCCGCGATGGCCGAGGGTCTGGGCCAGGTCGGCCAGGGCGCGATCGCCGACGCCGTCGGCGATCTGCCGTGCCTCGGCGAAGCGCACCAGCACCGCGTCGACCACCTCGTCGACGGAGCAGGCACAGATGGAGTCGTGGGCGGCGTTGCGGACCATCTGGAGCCATGCGGCATCCAACACCGATCCGGGCCACCGGTCGGCGGGCAGGAAGAGCGCAGCTGCCGGCTCCGCCCGCCGCTCCAGCGCACGCTCGGCCCGTGCGGCCGCCTGCTTGACGTCGACGCGGTTGGAGGCGACGCCCATCAGGACGTTGGCCCTGAACCCGGACCGCAGCTCGCCGGTCCAGGTGGGCAGGTCGGCTGCCGACGCGCCGGCCAGGTACTCGGGGAGCGAGGTGATGGTCAGCTCCAGGGCGTCCTGCAGCGCGTTGGCCTCGGCCACTACCCGGCCGATCCATGGCTGCGGCAGCTGGTGGTCGGTGCCGTTCATGAACAGCAACGGGCCGGTCAGGAGGTCTCCGAGCTCTTCGATGTGGTTCTCGATGCGCCGGACCAGCGCCAGGGCGTCGTCGGGGATCCCGGCGCCGTTGCCGTACCCGACTGGGAGGTACTCGGCCCGGACCCGCGAGCCGTCGGGCGCCTCCCACCAGAACGCTGTGCGGTCGATGCCCGACGGGACGCCACGCCACACCACCGCGTGGTCGAAGCCTGCCTGCTGCAGGATCTGTGGCATCTGGGCGATGTGGCCGAACATGTCGGGCAGGTACCCGATCTCCATCGCTCCCCCGAAGGCCGCCCCGCGGGCCATACCGAGCTGCAGGTCGCGGACGATGGTCTCTGCCGACACGAGGAACTCGTCCATGAGCACGTACCAGGGGCCCACGGTGAGGCGCCCTGCGGCGGCCAGGGCGCGGATCCTCCCCTCGGCTTCCGGCCGCACGTCGAGGTAGTCGTCGACGACCGCCATCTGGCCGTCGAGCAAGAAGCGCTCGTACGACGGATCGCTCTCCATCAGCGCCAGCAGGCCGTCGAGCAGCTCGACCAGGCGGAGCCGGAAGGTCTGGAAGGGCTCGTACCATTCGCGGTCCCAGTGGGTGTGGGGGACGATGGCCACGGTGCGCGGAGACATGACCTGCAGGCTAGGTGCTGGCAGCCGGGCGGTGGCGTGGCCCCGCGGGCCCCTGGCGGGCGACCCGCCGGGCAAGCCGCCGGGCAAGCCGCCGGGCAAGCCACCGGGCAAGCCGCCGGGCAAGCCACCGGGCGCCGCTAACGTCGCCAGCGATGCTCTTGCGTCCTGCTGCCGAGCACCTGCCGGCATCCGCCACTTCGCTCGACATGGGGGCCAGCGGCACCTTGCCGGCTGCCTGGGTGCGGACCTGGGCGGCTGCCGGGTCGGCCCCAGTGCTGTTCGATGCCACCTCGGCAGCGGCTCGGCCGGACAGCATCGGCTCGACGGCATCGCCGTCGGACGGTTGGACGAGCGCCGAGGCGCTCGAGGCAGCGACCCGCCGGGCTGCCGGACGTCTGTGGCAGCTCGGGGCGGCACCCGGCGACCGCGTGGTGTGGAGCTGCCGCCCGTCACTCGATGCCGTGGTCGCCGCCCTTGCTGTGCTGCGCGCGGGCCTGGTGCTGGTACCGGCCAATCCCGACTACCGGGCACGCGAGCTCGGCCACGTGGTAGCCGATGTGCGGCCGGCGGTCGCCGTCATCGACGAGCCCGCTCGAGCCGCCTGGGCATCGGCAGCGGCGATTGCCCCACTGGCGGTGGCCGGGCCGGACCTGGATGGTCGAGCGGCGGCCGGCGAGCTTCCTGGTGGGCTGCTCGACGTGGCGTCGCCGTCGGACCCGGCGCTCATCGGCTACACCTCGGGGACGACCGGGGCGCCGAAAGGCGCGGTGCTCACGCATGGCAACCTGCTGGCCGGTGTCGGATCGCTGGTGGCTGCCTGGCGGTGGGAGGACGGCGACCGCCTGGTGCACGCCTTGCCGCTCTTCCACGCCCACGGCCTGTGCGTCGGGCTGTTCGGCACGTTGCTGGCCGGGGCGTCGGCTGTGCTGCTGGGGCGGTTCGACCCGCAGGCGGTGGTCGACGCGTGCGGGCGCCACCATGCGACGTTGTTCTTCGGTGTGCCTACGATGTACCACCGCCTGGCCGGCGCTCCGGGTGCCGACGTGCTCGGCAGGCTTCGCCTCGCCGTGTCCGGATCGGCACCGCTGCCCCCGGCGCTGCATCGCCGGGTGTCCGAGCTGACCGGATGCGTGGTGCTGGAGCGCTACGGCCTGACGGAGACGCTGATGAACACGTCGAACCCGGTCGACGGGGAGCGCCGGCCGGGGACCGTCGGGTTCCCGCTGCCGGGTGTCGAGGTCCGGCTCGCCCGCTCCGGGTCCGGGTCCGGGCGTGAGGGTGAGGGTGAGGGTGAGGGTGAGGGTGAGGGTGAGGGTGAGGGTGTCGCGGCCGAGATCTTCGTCCGCGGGCCCAACGTCTCCGGTGGCTACTGGGAGCGCCCCGCCGCCGACGCCGGACGGCCGGCCGGCGGGTGGTTCGCCACGGGTGACCTCGGCGCCGTCGATACTGCCGGCTACCTCCGCATCCTCGGCAGGTCGAAGGAGCTGGTGATCTCCGGTGGGTTCAACGTGTACCCGGCAGAGGTGGAGGATGTGCTGGGTGCCCATCCGGCAGTGCGTGAGGTGGCGGTGACGGGCACGCCGTCGGACGAGTGGGGCGAGGTGGTCACCGCCTGGGTGGTTCCGTCGGACGGGGGCGGCAGCCCCGATCTCGGCCGTGTGCTGCAGCGGTTCGCCGCAGAGCGCCTCGCTCCCTACAAGTGCCCGCGGATCGTCCGGTTCCTGCCGGCGCTGCCGCGCACCGCTCTGGGCAAGGTGCAGCGGGCTGAGCTGCGATGAGCGCCTGACCACCCAGACGGCAGGGCGCACGACCCCCGGTCCACCCACACCGAGCCGGCTGCCGACGGCTGCACGTCGAAGTCGAAGACGACGGTCGGCGGCGTTCAGGCGCGCCGGCCGGTAGGCCAGGGTGGTGTTAAGGCCAAGATGGCGTCAAGGTACCCGTTCGTGTAGATGTCATGGCCGGCAGAGGCTCCGATGAAGGTGGGGAGCTCGCAGTAGCGGGGCTCCACCCGCCCGGGGGCGCACCCGCCCGGGGGCGCACACGGAGCAGGTCGGCAGCACTGCCGACAGCTGATCATCCACCACCAGCAGAGCTGACCATCCACCACCAGCAGTTTGGTCAGGTGGCTGTTGCCGGCGACGTGGTGCTGTTCTCGCGGTCCCCCGGGTGGCGCGAACTGCCGCTGGGGTTGGTACGCGGCCGCGATAGGTCCTCTGTGGCGTGTCTGGCGTGTGTCAGATCGGCCGGGTGGGGTCAGAAGAGGCTGGGGTGTCGGAGTCGGAGTCGGAGTGGGTTTGGGTGGCTCATGTTGTTGTCGTGGTTGTCGGGGGGTGTGTGGTCTGCTGGCGCTCGAGCTGCTGGCGGTGGCGGTTCTTCGAAGGCGGGTGGTGGGATCCATTCCCAGTGGCCGGGGCCGCCGCTGAGGGTGTAGCCGTCGTGGGTTTTCTGGTCGTGGTGCCGGGTGCAGATGCGGGCAAGGTTGTCGAGGCTGGTCGGGCCTCCGTCGGCGAAGTCGGTGCGCCAA
The DNA here is from genome assembly GCA_021779775.1 of Actinomycetes bacterium. Classification (GTDB taxonomy): domain Bacteria; phylum Actinomycetota; class Acidimicrobiia; order Acidimicrobiales; family UBA8190; genus JAJYAB01. The sequence goes on along the minus strand of JAJYAB010000052.1, from coordinate 133 downwards.
TGGTCGCGTTCGAGCCCGGCGGTCTGCTGGCAGCCTCAGACCTCCGGAAGTAGTCCGACCCTTGCAGGTTAATTCTGGTCTGCCTCCGCTACCTGGTAGCTGAGAGCTCGCCGGTCGCCCAAGAGCCGGGCCG
>JAJYAB010000051.1 GCA_021779775.1 Actinomycetes bacterium | reverse complement strand
CCGTGCCGGCCCCCTTAGCTCAGTCGGCAGAGCACAGCCATGGTAAGGCTGGTGTCGTCGGTTCGATTCCGACAGGGGGCTCCCCAGGCGGCGTAGCTCAGTCGGTCAGAGCACACGGCTCATAATCGTGGGGTCGCGGGTTCGAGTCCCGCCGCCGCTACCAGCCCAACGCAACGGGGTCCCGCTTCCGAGCGAGACGGGTCGAACAGGAGAGCACCACCATGGCCAAGAACGAGAAGCGGGTCCAGGTCACCTTGGCCTGCGAGGTCTGCAAGCGGCGCAATTACATCACCACGAAGAACAAGCAGAACGACCGCGAGCGCATCGAGATGAGCAAATTCTGCCGGTGGGACCGCCAGCACACCCTCCATAAGGAGACCCGCTGACCGCTTGCCGCCGTGTGCCAGCTCCGGTCGAGGGCGGAGCGGACCTCGGTGGTGACGGACCAGCGGAGCTGGCCCAGCGAGCCCGCCGTGGTGACCGGAGCTCGTTCGACGCTCTGGTCCGTCAGACCTACGGCGAAGCTTTCGCCCTGGCGCTTCGGATGACCGGCAACGAGCATGACGCGCGCGATGCCGTGCAAGACGCGTACCTCCGGGCATACCGGTCCATTCCCCGGTTCCGCGGCGATGCGGCATTCTCGACATGGCTCCATCGGATCGTGGCCAATTGCGCGGCAACGCAGCTCGCCGGGTGTGACCGCCGCCAGCACCAGCCGCTCGACACGGTCACGCCGGCAGACACCGAGCCGGCGTTCGTCGAGCGGCGCCACGACCACGATCCCGAGGCTTGTTCGGCGCAGGTCGCCGACCGCGACCGCCTGACGGCGGCATTGTCCGCCCTGCCCGATCGGCTCCGGGCGGTCGTCGTGCTGCGCGACATCTACGACCTGCCGCACGAGGCCATCGCAGCAGAGCTGGGCATCACTGCCGGAGCGGCCAAGGTCCGGCTCCACCGGGCCCGCCGGCAGCTGCGCGAACGGCTGTTCCCGACGGCCCCGGAGGCGCATCGACCGGAGCAGGTTGCCCGTGCTGGCTGACCCCGAACGCTGTCGTGAGACGATCCGTGCCCTGCCGATGATCGCCGACCCGGCCGAGATCGACCCGGACGATGCCCGACCAACCGCGCACGTCAGGACATGTCTGCGGTGCCAGGCCGAACTGGTTCGCTACCGGACCGTGCTCCGGATGCTCCGCCAGCTCCGGGAGGAGGGCGTCGGCGTTCCCGATGGTGCGGTGGTCGAGGTGCTCGAGGCCTTGACAGCGGCATACTCCGGGCGTCCACCAGGACGCGCTGCCCGCCGGCTCGCCCTGGTCGGAGGGCTCACCGTGGCAGCGGTGGCCGGCATGGCGACGGCGACCGTGGCAGCCGGCCGCACCCGCGCCGCCCGGGCCGCTCCGGCCTCCTGAGCCAACCCCGCTGCCCGTGAGCGGACTTCGTCGAGCTTCGGCGACAGCGGGTGGGATCGGTCTGCGGGCCAGGTAGGCGACGTTCTCGAGCCTGGTGATAGCCTGGTGCTCCGGCCCCCGGGGTCTGCCAGCCGTTGGCCGGCCCGTAGGCCGCCGAGGGCAGTAGCTCAATTGGTAGAGCACCGGTCTCCAAAACCGGCGGTTGGGGGTTCGAGTCCCTCCTGCCCTGCCATTCGTCAGTCGAAAGGCGCACGCAGCCTGTGAACCGCGAGACCAAGCGCATGATGCAGCGCCAGGGACAGATGGAAGCCGACGGGTCGCCCGCGTCCCGGCGTCAACCCGCGCCGCGAGGCAAGCCCCAGCCCAAGGAGCGTGTCCCGTTGGGCGGCCGGATCGCCGGGTTCTTCCGCGAGGTACGATCGCAGCCGCGGCCGGTGGCATGGCCGACGCGGCCGGAAGTGGTGAATTCCTCGTCGGTGGTCTTGATCACGCTGGTGCTGCTCGTCGGGCTGATCTTCCTACTGAACCTGGCGTTCTCGCACGGGGTCACGTTCCTCTTCAAGACATGACGGCTCTCGACCACGACGACCACGACGACCATGACGACCATGACCGTACCGACCAGTCCGGCGCGCTGACTGTGCCCGACGAGGACAGAGACGTGCCCGACGAGGACAGAGACGTGAGCACATTGCAGAGCGACGCAGGCGCCGTTGACGAGGCCGGGGCGGCTCCCGGTCCCGCTCCCGGTGCCGGGAGCGAGGCCGCCTCGCTCGACGTAGCTGCCGCTGTCGCGGTGGAAGACGCGTTCGATGGCGCCGCGGGTGAAGTGCCCGGCGAGGTCCTGGAGCCCGCCGAAGCCGAGGACGACGAGCTCGACGCCTATGTGGCGCTGGAGAGCCCGTACGACCGCCCGGGCCGTTGGTTCGTGGTGCACACGTACGCCGGCTACGAGAACAAGGTGAAGTCGAACCTCGAGAGCCGGATCGTCTCCATGAACATGGAGGACAGGATCTACGAGGTCGTCATCCCCATGGAGGACGTCGCCGAGTTCAAGAACGGCAAGAAGGTCGTCGTCCAGAAGAAGGTCTTTCCCGGGTACCTGCTGACCCGGTGTGACCTCGACGACGACTCGTGGTCGGTGGTCCGTAACACTCCTGGTGTCACCGGCTTCGTCGGTCCCGGGACGAAGCCGATGCCCCTGTCGCGTCGTGAGGTCGAGAACATCTTGCAGGTGCCGGCTGAAGGTGCACAGGGCGACGCTCCGAAGAAGCACCGTCCCCGGCTCGAGTACGAAGCGGGCGAGACCGTCCGGGTCAAGGAAGGGCCGTTCGCCGACTTCTCCGGCCAGATCGCAGAGATCAACGAAGACCAGCTGAAGCTCAAGGTGCTGGTCAACATCTTCGGCCGGGAGACTCCGGTCGAGCTCGAATTCAGCCAGGTCGCCAAGCTGTAGCCCCCGAAGGGACACCTGTCATGCCTCCCAAGAAGAAGACCCTCGCCATCGTGAAGATCCAGCTCCCCGCTGGGGGCGCGACACCCGCGCCTCCAGTCGGGACGGCGCTCGGGCCGCATGGCGTGCAGACGATGGAGTTCTGCAAGCAGTACAACGCGGCCACGGAGAACCAGCGTGGCACGGTCGTGCCGGTCGAGATCACCATCTACGACGACCGGTCCTTTACCTTCATCTTGAAGACCCCGCCCACGCCGGTGCTCATCCGGCAGGCTGCCGGCATCGAGAAGGGATCCCCCACGTCGGGGCGCGACCAGGCGGGCACCATCACCGAAACGCAGCTCGGCGAGATTGCCGCGACCAAGCTGCCCGACCTCAACACCGCCGACGTAGAAGCGGCGAAGCGCCAGGTGGCGGGCACGGCCCGCTCCATGGGCATCGCTGTCGTCAGCTGACCCAGGACAGGAGAGCTACCGTGCCAAGGGGCAAGAAGTACAGCGCAGCACTGGACCGCTTCGATCGCGAAGCGCTGTACACGCCATCCGACGCCGTCGACCTGGTCAAGGCGATGGCCGCTGCTTCGTTCGACGAGACGGTCGAGCTGGCCGTGCGCCTCGGAGTGGACCCGCGTAAGGCGGACCAGATCGTCCGAGGCACCCTGACCCTGCCTTCGGGAACCGGGCGCACCGCCCGGGTCGCCGTGTTCGCCGCCGGGGAGCACGCTGTGGCTGCCCGCGAGGCGGGCGCCGACGTGGTCGGCGCCGACGATCTGGTCGCCCAGGTGGAGGGCGGTTTCCTCGAGTTCGACGTGGCTATCGCCACGCCCGACCTGATGGGCCAGGTGGGCAAGCTGGGCCGTGTCCTCGGGCCTCGTGGGCTGATGCCGAACCCGAAGACGGGCACGGTCACCACCGACGTGGCCAAGGCGGTCACCGAGTTCAAGGGCGGCCGCGTCGAGTACCGCACCGACAAGGTCGGCAACGTCCACGTTCGGGCAGGGAAGGTGTCGTTCAGCCGTCAACAGCTCCTCGACAACATCCACGCTGTCGTGGAGGAGCTGATGCGGGCGAAGCCGGCAGCCGCCAAGGGTCGCTACCTCCGGACCGTCACCCTGGCGTCCACCATGGGCCCAGGGGTGCACATCGACCCGGCTAAGGCGCGCGCCGCCGAGGAGGACCTCGCCGCCACGGCGTAGTACCATGATCCGGCTGCTCCTCCCTGGGGGACTGGCCACAGACGAATCAGCCGTCGCTGCAGACCTCCGGTCGCGCCGTTCCCGGCGCCCAAGGGGCTTTCGCCCGCCCGACGAGGCGACGACCGCGATCCACTCGCCAGGACCGACGAACGGTCTTGCCCGGGGGGCTGGGGTGACGGCCATAGCAGTGCGCGTTTCGCACTCCCCCGAGCAGAGGAGCCGAGGATGGACAACCCCAGGCCGGAGAAGGTGGCTGTCGTCGACGAGGTCCGCCAGCGCCTTTCCGGTGTCGGTACCGCGATCCTGACCGAGTACCGGGGTCTCACGGTGGCGCAGCTGGCCGAGCTCCGGCAAGCGCTGGCAGCGGTCGGCAGTGACTACAAGGTGTACAAGAACACGCTCGTGAAGCTCGCCGTCGACGGCGGTCGCCACGAGCCGTTGCAAGATCTGCTGCAGGGTCCGACGGCGATCGCCTTTGTCTCCGGCGAAGTCACCGCCGTCGCCAAGGCGCTGCGCGACTACGCCAGGACGCACCCTTCTTTGGTGGTGAAGGGCGGCATGCACGGCGACGGGATGCTCACCGCCGCAGAGCTGGCGTCCCTGGCGGACCTGCCCTCGCGCGACGTCCTTCTGGCCCGCCTGGTTGGCGCCGTCGCCGCCCCCATGCAGCAGCTCGCCGGCCTGATGCAGGCCCTGCCCAGGAACCTGGCCTATGGGCTGAAGGCGCTAGTCGGCGAGCGAGGCGGCGCCCCGGTGGCGGGCGACGAGGCACCCGAGGAAGAAGAGCCCTTGGCCACCGCCATCTCGGCACCGGCAGCCGCTGATGCGGCTCTGCCGGCAGGGGACGCCCCTCCTACCGGCGGCACGTGATCACTCCCGTCATCCCATCCCAACCGTTCGCACGACCCAGGAAAGAAGAAGGAGCACATCTACTATGGCACTCACCAAGGACGAGATTCTCGACGGCATCGCCGGCCTCTCGGTTCTGGAGCTCTCGGAGCTGCTGAAGGACTTCGAGGAGAAGTTCGGCGTCACGGCTGCCGCTCCGGTGGCCGCGGCCGCCGCCCCCGCTGCCGGAGGCATCGAGGACGGCGCCGGCAGCGAGGAGAAGAGCGAGTTCGACGTCGTCCTCATCGCGGCGGGCGACAAGAAGATCCAGGTCATCAAAGAGGTCCGGGCTTTGACCAACCTCGGCTTGAAGGAAGCCAAGGATCTGGTCGACGGTGCTCCGAAGGCAGTTCTCGAGCACGTGGCCAAGGACGATGCCGACAAGGCCAAGGCCCAGCTTGAGGAGGCGGGTGCCACCGTCGAGGTGAAGTAGCTCGCCAGGACGTACCGGTGCGCCGGGGATGCTTGACGCCGCGTTGGCGCGTCCATACCCTGGCGGTGGCTTACCGCGAGGTTGCCAACAGCCGCATAGACGCGTATGCTGTGCGGTTGCCGTGTCTCGTCGCCGCTCCGTCCTTGCTGTCGTCATCTGAACGACGCGCGGCCGCGCGTCCCTGCACCCCATCTCTCTGGCGTCGCTGTGAGTCACGGGCCAGCGCGCCTGCCTGCGGTTCCGGGCCAGCGCCCGGTCACGCTTGGTCGAGCCCGCCACCTCGTCGTACCGCAGTCCCCAGCACCACGAACCTTCACCTGTGAGGAGTAGGCCGTTGCCTGCACGGTCCAAGAGCCCGGAACGTTTCTCCTTCGCCAACCTCGACGAGGTCCTGCCGCTGCCCGACCTGGTGTCGATCCAGCGCGACTCTTTCCAGTGGTTCCTCGACCGGGGCTTGGCCGAAGCGTTCGCCGACATCAGCCCGATCGAGGACTTCACCGGCCAGCTGAGCTTGGAGCTCGAGTTCGACCCGACCGATCCCGACCTGCGCCCCCCGCCGAAGTTCACGGTGGACGAGTGCAAGGAGAAGGACATGACGTACGCCGCCCCGGTGTTCGTCAGGGCACGCTTCATGAACGCCCAGACGGGTGAGATCAAGGAGCAGACCGTCTTCATGGGCGACTTCCCCATGATGACCGGCAAGGGCACGTTCATCATCAACGGCACCGAACGCGTCGTGGTCAGCCAGCTGGTGCGCTCACCCGGTGTCATATTCCAGCCGGGCCGCGACGCCAAGACCATCGTGACGGGGACCGTCCATCCGTACCGAGGTGAGTGGGTCGAGTTCGACGTGGAGGCCAAGCCGTCGAAGGACGTGACTGCCGGTGCCCGGGTGGCTCGTAAGCGCCGCCTATCGCTGTTCGTGCTGCTTCGCGCCCTCGGCTACGAGGAAGAGGCGTTCCTGGGCCGGTTCGTGCGGCACTTCGACTTCCTCGAGGGCCAGTGGGAGAAGGAGCGGGATCTCGCCCCGACGCGTGAAGAGGCGCTTCTCGAGATCTACAAGCGGGCGCGCCCCGGGGAACCGCTGTCCGTCGATGCCTCCCGGGGCTACTTCGAGAACGCCTTCTTCAACCCGAAGCGCTACGACCTGACCAGGGTCGGGCGGTACAAGCTCAACCGGAAGCTCGGACCGGAGATCGAGCGGATCTCCGGGCTGCTCGACATCGAGCTGGAGCGGCCGCATCCCGAGCAGGGCGTGCTGAGCCCGTCGGAGATCCTGGCCACCGCCACCTACATGCTGCACCTGGCCGACGGCGAGGCCGGGTACCGGATCGACGACCAGGACCACTTCGCCAACCGGCGGATCCGCTCGGTCGGCGAGCTGATCCAGAACCAGGTCCGCGTGGGGCTGTCGCGTATGGAGCGGGTCGTGCGTGAGCGGATGACGACGCAGGACGTCGAAGCCATCACCCCCCAGACGCTGATCAACATCCGGCCGGTGGTCGCGGCCATCAAGGAGTTCTTCGGCACCAGCCAGCTGTCGCAGTTCATGGACCAGAACAACCCGCTGTCGGGGCTTGCCCACAAGCGCCGGCTGTCAGCGCTCGGACCCGGTGGCCTGTCCCGGGAGCGTGCAGGGTTCGAGGTCCGTGACGTCCACAGCTCGCACTATGGGCGCATGTGCCCCATCGAGACCCCCGAGGGGCCGAACATCGGCCTCATCGGCGCCCTCGCCACCTATGCCCGCGTCAACGAGTACGGGTTCATCGAGACTCCGTACCGCAAGGTCGTCGATGGCCGTGTGACCGACGAGATCTCCTACTTCGCTGCCGACGAGGAGGAGGAGCACGTTATCGCCCAGGCCAACGCCAACCTCGACGACGACGGGCGGTTCATCGACGAGCGTGTCCTCGTGCGCCGCGGTCCCCAGGGTGCGGGCGTGCGGGTGGGGGCCACCTCGACGTCGTACGGCACCACCAGCGAGATCGACTACGTGCCGCCGACCGAGGTCGACCTCATGGACGTGTCGACGAAGCAGATCGTGTCTGTGTCGACCGCCCTCATCCCGTTCGTCGAGCATGACGACGCCAACCGGGCGCTGATGGGCGCCAACATGCAGAAGCAGGCGGTGCCGCTGGTCGTCCCCGAGGCGCCCTACATCGGCACCGGCGTGGAGGCCCGAGCTGCCCAGGATGCCGGCGACGTCATCCTGGCCGAGGCCGAGGGCACCGTGGTCGAGGTGTCCGGCGACCACGTCATCGTGGAGTACAAGGCCGGGGCCAAGGACTCCACCGGGCGGGAGCTCGGCCGTACGACCCACCGGCTGTTGAAGTTCCGGCGGTCCAACCAGAACACGTCGATCAACCAGAAGGTCGTCGTCGACGAGGGACAGCAGGTCTCCCGTGGCGACCTGCTGGCCGACGGTCCGGCCACCCACAACGGCGAGCTGGCCCTGGGCAAGAACCTGCTGGTGGCCTTCATGCCGTGGGAGGGCTACAACTACGAGGACGCCATCATCTTGTCCGAGCGCCTCGTGCGCGACGACGTGCTGACATCGATCCACATCGAGGAGCACGAGGTGGACGCCCGGGACACCAAGCTCGGAGCGGAGGAGATCACCCGGGACATCCCCAACCTGTCCGAGGAGATCCTCGCCGATCTGGACGAGCGTGGCATCATCCGGATCGGTGCCGAGGTCGACCCGGGCGACGTGCTGGTCGGTAAGGTCACCCCCAAGGGCGAGACGGAGCAGACTCCCGAAGAGCGTCTGCTGCGGGCCATCTTCGGGGAGAAGGCCCGTGAGGTCCGTGACACGTCGCTGAAGGTTCCCCATGGCGAGACGGGCAAGGTCATCGACGTGCGAGTGTTCTCCCGCGACGACGCCCACGAGCTTCCCCCCGGGGTCAACCAGCTCGTGCGGGTCTACGTGGCCCAGAAGCGCAAGATCTCGGAGGGAGACAAGCTCGCCGGCCGGCACGGCAACAAGGGCGTCATCTCCAAGATCCTGCCGGTGGAGGACATGCCCTTCCTGTCCGACGGCACCCCGGTCGACATCATCCTTAACCCGCTGGGCGTCCCGAGCCGGATGAACGTCGGGCAGGTGCTCGAGTCGCATCTCGGGTATGCGGCGCGCTGGGGCTGGGAAGGTGTGGACGGGCACAACACGACGGTGCGCGGCACCGAAAAGAAGACCCGGCCCCGCACCGATCCCAAGGTGTGGGTGGCCACGCCGGCATTCGACGGCGCCCACTGGGACGAGACGGAGGATGCTGGCCGCCACCCGACCATCCGCAAGGTGTTCGAGTCGCTCAACTCCGACTCGGCCAACGGCGACGTGCAGATCGCCCCGGACGGCAAGGCGGCGCTGTACAACGGGCGCACCGGCGAGCGCTACGACAACCCCATCTCCGTCGGGTACGTCTACATCCTGAAGCTGGCCCACCTGGTCGACGACAAGATCCACGCCCGTTCGACGGGCCCCTACTCGATGATCACCCAGCAGCCCCTCGGCGGGAAAGCCCAGTTCGGTGGCCAGCGCTTCGGGGAGATGGAGGTGTGGGCCCTGGAGGCCTATGGCGCTGCCTACGCCCTGCAGGAGCTGCTCACCATCAAGTCGGACGACGTCCTCGGACGGGTCAAGGTCTACGAGGCCATCGTCAAGGGGGAGAACATCCCCGAGCCGGGCATCCCCGAGAGCTTCAAGGTGCTCATCAAGGAGATGCAGTCGCTGTGTCTCAACGTCGAGGTGCTGTCGACCACCGGTGAGGAGATCGAGATGCGCGAGCTCGACGAGGACGTCTTCCGGACGGCCGAAGAGCTGGGAATCGACATCAGCCGGCCCGAGCGGGGGTCGGACGAAGAGGACGCGCGCCGCGCTGCGGAGAGGAGCTTCTAGCCATGCTGGACGTCAACGATTTCGAGCAGCTCCGCATCGGCCTCGCCACGGCGGACTCCATCCGCTCGTGGTCCAACGGCGAGGTGAAGAAGCCGGAGACCATCAACTACCGGACGCTGCGCCCGGAGAAGGACGGCCTCTTCTGCGAGAAGATCTTCGGGCCGACCAAGGACTGGGAGTGCTACTGCGGCAAGTACAAGCGGGTGCGCTTCCGGGGCATCATCTGCGAGC